>JASLEF010000040.1 GCA_030151245.1 Ignatzschineria sp.
TGCAATGGAACTCGGTGCGGATGGTGTTCTGATGAATAGCGCCGTTGCTTATAGTGAAGATCCTATCAAGATGAGTTTAGCAATGAATCTTGCGACAAAAGCAGGACGTTTGGGATATTTAGCGAAACGCATGCCGATGAAGAGAAGTGCTACGGCAAGTAGCCCATTAACAGGATTGATTACCAGTTAATTAGTGTTGGTTGGCAGATCAGTTGTAGTTTTATCGTGGGAATTTGCGCATCAAACCGACTTGCACGACGCTGGGTAGAACGAGTGTTGTGCTTCTCAGGGCTGATGCGCCAGCTGAGGGGATGCGATTTTTTGGTGATGAGAGATGCTCATTGATCGCTAAAAATAGTAAGAGGAAAAGATTGCTCTTTTGCGGGCGAGTGATTGTTAAAAGCATACAAGTATTCCCTCCCGCCGCACATCAGCTTTCAATCCATTTGCTGAGTCAGCGCATCAAATAGGGCTGCTCGACGCTGGATAGAGCGAGTGTAGTGCTTCTCAAAGCGGTTGCGCCAGCTGAGGGGATGCGATTTTTGGGTGATGAGAGATGCTCATTGATCGCTAAAATAGTAAGAGGAAAAGATTGCTCTTTTGCGGGTGAGTGATTGTTAAAAGCCTACAAGCATTCCCTCCCGCCGCATCTCAGCTTGGAAAAGTATTATCGCTTTAATTATTGAAAAAGAGATTACAGATGTTTAAAGATTTTCACAATGATCGTTATAGCCGTTTAGCGCGTTTTCATAAGATCGGGAATGCCGGCATTGAAGCCTTTCGACATGCGAAAGTCGTTATTTTAGGCTGTGGAGCATTAGGGACGCAACATGCGGAAACGTTAACTCGTGCAGGTTTTGGATCAATCACACTGATTGATAGGGACTTTGTAGAGAGCTCGAATCTTCAACGGCAAACTCTCTTTACCGAAAGTGATGCTGAGAAAGCATTACCTAAAGTGATTGCGCTTAAAAATCACCTCTCTCAAATTAACTCAAGTATTCAGATTCAGACGCAGATTGCCGATGTTTCATCAGATAATATTCAAGAACTTATAGCGGATCATGATCTGTTACTTGATGGCACGGATAATCTTGCGCTTAGAATGTTGATCAATGATGCTTGTTATAAACTCAATATGCCGTGGATTTTTGGAACTGCCCTTGAAAGTTACGGCATGAGTTTTAATTTTAATTTCCCGGAAAAAGCATCTTCTGGAAATTTAAATGGTATGAAAAATCCAGAGAGTCTTGATGATGTTAGTGGTCGATCTAAACAACCTTGCTTACGCTGCTTATTAGGGTCTTTGCCGTTAGAAAGCCAAGATAGCTGTAGTTCTGTCGGCGTGATTCAACCGATTTTACAGATGATTTCCAGTGTTCAAGCCAGTGAGGCGATGAAGTTTTTTGCGGATTTTTTGGCAACAAGAGAAACACTATTTACAATGGATCTTTGGGAATTTCATTCGCAAAATATCAATCTAGATAAGTTGAAAAATCCTCATTGCGCAACCTGTGGGGTAAATCCTACTTATCCTGATCTTCATGTGAAAACACGAGAAGCACAAAGACTTTGTGGTGATGGTTCGGTGATGATTCGAGAAGTAAGGCCACTTGATCTTGAACGCATCCGTATGAAGCTTGATGCCGGCAATATCCGCTATCAATACAATGACTATTTCCTCAATATTCATTTAGAGCATTTCGATTCCGAAAATAGATATCGGGTGATTCTCTTTCATGACGGAAGAGGAATCGTATATGGCGTTTCTGAAATAGAGGAAGCGATGCGGATTTATAGCGCTGTAATTTCTCTATAAGATAGGTCTTGATAGTTTTATTTTGGAAGATTAATACATGATCAACAAACATTTATTGAAAAAGTACGAGGCTATTTTAGCAAAACATAAATGGCTTGTAGAAAAGATCAATAGTCAAAGGAAGATAGATAAAGGTATTACCAAAAGACTATATTCAAAAATATTCTTGCCAGCATATCTTGAATCTATGGGAGATGAAGGGAAAGGGATTATGCTAATGGGTAGAGAAACTAGAGGTTGGGGATTGAGTTCTCAATGGGCTGAATACCAAACTGTGACTCAATTAATGATGATGTATAAAGAAGACTATTTAAAGGGTATTCCTAAGAGAAAAGGGGGGCTGCCGCTATTTTTAAAGCAGGTAGAAGCTATAACCCATATTAAACCTTTCTGGACAAACTTCTATTGCACCGATTATAAAAAAAGTAATCCTAAGAATGGAAATATTAATCTTAAAGATATTCAAGATTTATCTTTAGATCTATTAACCGCTCAAATAGAGGTATTGAAACCCCAAGCGATTATTATAGGCTATGGGCGAGGAGTGGATGCGAAGAGGGTAATAATTAAAACATTGCTTGAGTCCTTACAAGGAGCTGCTATTGAGCAAAGTGATATCCCGCAGAGTGATTTTGGTAGGAAGATAGTTTATCAAAAGGGGCTTATTCTTTATGACTTGCATTATCATCCTGCCGCTCGGATAAAAGGGAGTAGTAAGGTTCGTAAGCTGGTGGTAGAAGATCTATCGAGAGAAATCAAGAGAGTCTAATGTCCTGTTATTAAACAAGCAAAACAAAACAAAAAGAAGAATAAAAACCCAATTTTCAAATGTCTCTATTCGCTAAACAGGTAACTATGTTATTGTTTATAGGTTAGTTATTAATAAGCATAGAGCTTGGGAGAATATCGATATGATGAAAACATGGGGATTAAAAAGTCTATTAGGTGCAGCTGTTGTTTCAATGACGCTTGGGTTTGCGCAAGCGGAGAGTGAGTCTCAGGTTGATTTATCAAAATTCCGTTTTGATTTAGGAGAGATGCAGGATATTGCAAGTCCGACTAAATTAAGACATCGTATCTTTTACGAAGCACCTTCCACAGGGGAGAATGCGCAGTGGTTTGATGCGGTGAAGCAAGGAAATCTTGAGCTTGTTAAAGAAATGGTCGCCAATGGACAAGATATTGAAGTTAAAGATACAGGGAGCTTAGATCAAACAGCACTGGGTTGGGCTGCATTTATTGGGTATGAAGATATTGCGGATTTTTTAGTGGATCAAGGTGCTGATCTTTGGGCGACGGATAAAGGAGATGTCTATCATGTCCTGAAATCTGCGGCATTGGGGAAAAATGTCAACATCGTGAAAAAGATGCGTGACGCTTTGAAAGAGGAGTTTGATATTAATGACACTTCACTAGAAGATGATGGCGAGTCGCTGGTGATGGTGGCTGCAAGTAATAATCGTATGGAAGTCGTCCAATACTTTATTGATGAAGGAGCGGATCTTAATATTGTCACAACCATCGAAGACCCTAATCGTTTCTCTTATAACCAGAGCGCACTGAGCTATGCGTGTCAGCAAGGCTATGAAGAGATGCAGCAATTACTTGTGAAAAATGGTGCGATTAACCATCGTACCGGTGATACGACTTGTCAGTAATGACTTTATCATTCTTTGCAAATAACAATAGTGAGACATTATTGAGGCGTATTTAAGTGATATCTTGAGGAAGATATTGCATTTTATTTTAGGATTTAATGCTTTGCCGATAGAAAATCCCAGATAATATATCTGGGATTTTTTGTATCTTAGGGATATTTAATGGTGATATAAAATATTACTTAATATTTTAACTTAATATCTTAACTTAATGTCTTACTTAAGGCTTTTTTGAGTGAGCTTACCTCACGTATACCAATAATCGGCCCTTATAAGGCTCATCATTGACGGGGTCAGATAGTCTTATATGCTCCTCTAGCGTAAAACCATATTCTGTCATCGCACGCGTGAAGTGATTATGGTAACCGCGACTGGGGTCAATAATCCAAATGGTGCAATGAATGTCCGCAAAATCATTAATAAAGTGCGCAACCTCAACTGCGGCATTGGGTTCATAGAGGACATCGCTGGCAATAATATGTTGATAACTGCCGGTTAATAGTGGGGCATTAGTATCTGCGATGGATGGTGTTGGAACATCACCCCATTGAGCATGTTTAAAACGTATGGCCGGAAGATCATTAAGCGCGGCATTTTTAGCGAGAAATTTCCCGGCAAGAGGATGACGATCACTGGCGGTAATATCATATCCTAGCGATTGAGCAGTTAAGCTAGCGATTCCTAAACCACAGCCAATCTCTAATATTTTATGATCTTCAGAAATAGGGTATTGAATGAGCTTTAAGGCAAGTTGAATGCTTGAAGGCCATAACATACCAAAGAGAGGCCATGCTGCACTACAGATTCCAAGGCGTTTGGCTTGATCAAGGGGATCGTAAAATTGTTGCTGGTCTAAGAGGGATTTAATCGTAAATTGCAGATCTGCATTAATTTCGACAGATTGTCTTTTAGTTTCATAAGGTATCGTATTCATGGATTATTTATTAAAAAAGGCTCCTCTGTTGCTAATAATTTATACACTATCGCAAGCTCGTGATCATAAAGCTAGGAATAATGAAATAATATTTTTATAAAATATTATTTTATGGAGGATTTATCGGGACTATAGGTGTTTTAGATACCTTTTTAATGCCGTAATGAAAATTATTTTTGGGGAGGCTATGAGGCGCTTTTTCAGCGTAATAGTGCAGATTTTTAGATGTTTTTACGGTTCTATATTTTGGCGTTAAGGAGTAGCGATCATCTTTGGGGACTATTAATGTTTTTGATATAGATCATATATTTATGCGTTATCACTCTCTTTAGCTTATTACCGGGAAATATTAAGAATAATTTAAGGTTGGGCTTATAGGATTGATTCAAAGATCAATATTAAAAGGGTTATGCAGCTAATATTTATCGATGATGACTGGACCTTGAAAATATTGATGAACAATTTTGATATCAAATAATGGTGGGATCGCTTTAAGGATGAAGAGGGTCTCTACGACGAATAAAGAATGCGTAATAAGTATATAAAAAGAGATCTATTATGAGCAGAGAGAAAACAGTGGTATGGGGCGTTTTTATATTTTCCCTATTATTATGGGGGCTAGATGTTTTGATGAGATATCAAGGAAGCGATTGGGGTGTTTGGCTTTTTCGCAAGGAGATGATTAACCTGACAGGGATTATCTGTTTGGTATCCATGGGGGTTATTATGCTATTAGCTCTTCGTCCAACCTTCCTAGAAGGATTCTTTCAAGGATTGGATAAGATCTATTATGTCCATAAGTGGTTGGGGATTTTTAGTATTGTAGGTGTTGCTCTGCATTATGGTGCTAAATTGAGTAAAACCGTATTACGTCCTTTTTTCGAAAGAGGACCAAAGTTAAAGGATTTGCGAATTGAGTGGATGGAAGATTATCGAGGATTGGCGAAAGATATTGGGGAAGTTTTATTTTATCTTTTTATGATAATGTTGGTTATCACGCTGCTTCATAAGATCCCATATCGTATTTGGCGAGTGATTCATAAGCTGACTTCTTTGCTATTTTTAGCGGTGGTTTTCCATACTATTATCTTATCTCCCGCCCGTTATTGGACGGAGCCAGTTGGCATAGTCTTTATTATCTTTATGGTGATTGGCACTTATGCAGCGCTCATCTCTCTCTTAGGGATGATAGGCAAAAAACGTCGATTTTCAGCCAAGGTTACAGAACTTAAAAAAGAGGCTGATATGACGATCGTGACTTGCAAAATGGATTCGAAATGGCAACATGAAGCGGGGCAATATGCCTTTATTCAACATGAAGGTTCTAATGAAAAACATCCCTTTACGATCGCTTCTGTTGTTCATCGTGATCATGAGATTCGCTTTGTGATTAAAGCACTTGGACATTATACCCGTCGTATTCAAGAGGAGTGGCAGATTGGGGATCGGTTAAAAATAGAAGGTCCTTATGGACGATTCCTGTTTCAAAACTCGACACTCCCTAAGCAGATTTGGATAGCTGGTGGTGTCGGAATTACCCCTTTTATTGCTTGGTTGGAATCTTTACAGGGGAAAAAGCTTGCTCAAGAAGTGACGCTCTATTATTGCGTGAATCGTGAAGAAGAATGTTTAGTGCCGGAGTATTTGGAAAAGTTAGCGAAAGAGAGCGGTATTCATTTGCGGATTCATTGTAGTGATCATGAGGGATATCTTAAGCCTGAAGCGCTGCCTTTAGATAGGGAAACTTCAGTCTGGTTTTGTGGACCTGCGGGGTTTGCCGGCAAGATTCAGCAAGCAATTCAAGCTAAAGGATTATCGTTATCAGAGCACTTTCATCGAGAGTATTTTAATATGCGTTAATTCCTTAAGAGTGGATTCAAACAGGAGTCGGAGGAGAAGCAGATTCGACCGATCAAAAAAAGATCGATTGAGCGATTTTAGGATAGCGAAGAAAATATGAATTAACCTGCATGAAAAGTAAATTCCTTGTATCCTATAGCGATTCAACGTCATGAGTAGAGATCCCACTTTTGGTGGGATTTTTTGACGTGCAACCGATGATCTTATGACAAGATCTTTCATTATTAAGTGCTGAAGTTTTGAGAATATGAGTCTGTTATCCCACGAATTAGAATTATTAAGTCCTGCCCGAAATGTTGAGATTGCGCGTGAAGCGATTATTCATGGCGCTGATGCCGTATATCTTGGTGGTCCTGAATTTGGGGCGCGACATGCGGCAGAGAATGATGTGGCATCTATTGCAAAATTGACAGGATTTGCCCATCGTTATAACTCAAAAGTTTTTATCGCACTGAATACGATCTTGCACGATAACGAGCTTGAAGAGGCACGAAAGCTGATCTATCAACTTTATGATGCCGGGGTTGATGCGCTGATTGTTCAGGATATGGGTATTTTAGAGCTAGATCTCCCGCCTATTGAATTGCATGCTTCCACGCAGACGGATATTCGAACCTTAGAAAAGGCGAAGTTCATGGCGGATGTTGGCTTTTCACAATTGGTATTGGCGCGTGAATTGAGTTTAAAAGAGATTCGTGCGATTCACGAAGCTCGTCCTAATACGGCACTGGAATTTTTTGTTCACGGTGCGCTTTGTGTGGCATTTTCAGGACAGTGCTATATTTCTCATGCCGATACGGGGCGCTCAGCAAATCGCGGCGATTGCTCGCAAGCTTGTCGTCTGCCTTATACTTTGAAAGATAGTGAAGGGCGCGTGATTGCGTTTGATAAGCATCTATTGTCGATGAAAGATAATAATCAGTCCGCTAATATTGATCAGCTCATTGAAGCGGGTATTCGTTCTTTCAAAATTGAAGGGCGTTATAAAGATATGGCGTATGTGAAAAACATCACGGCGCATTATCGACAATTGATTGATGGTTATATTGAGCGGAATCCCAACTTTACAAGACTCTCCCACGGAAGAGTGAGGCATCATTTTGTTCCGAATCCTGAAAAAACATTCCATCGGGGAAGTACAGATTATTTCGTGAATAAACGCCAAGAAGATATTGGGGCTTTTGATTCTCCCAAATTTGTGGGTCTGCCGATTGGGGAACTTCTTGATATTAAGAAAAACTTCATCGAAGTTAAAACCACAGAACCACTCGCCAATGGTGATGGCTTAAACGTACAAATTAAACGTGAAACTGTAGGATTTGCCGTGAATCGTGCGGATAAAATTGGCGAGAATCATTATCTTGTTTATCCCAATGAGATGCCGGAAGAGTTCTTTACGGAGCGAGCAAATATTCAGAAAAAGCATCCGCTCAATCGAAACCATGATCAGGTTTGGAGTCAGTTACTCACCAAGGAATCGGCAGAGCGTTTGCTAGAAGTTTCGTTAATCTTTAGTAAAAAAGCGGCAGATACATTTGTCTTAGAGTTATTTACAAAAGAGGGGCATTATGCGACAAGTGAATTAGTCGGTGAGTTTGAGCTTGCGAATAATGTTGAGAAAGGTTTAGCTAATTTAGAGAAAAATCTCACGAAATTTGGGGGCACCGGTTTCGAGCTCACAGATGTTCAGATCAGTTTGGCGGAAATACCCTTTATTCCGGCAAGTGCAGTCAATCAGCTTCGTCGAGATGCAATTGAACGATTAGAAGCTGCGATTCAGAATAACTATGTCCGTGGTCAGCGCCGTGAAAAAATCGATCCGCCGGCAGTATTCCCCTTTGAAAAGCTCACATTCTTAGATAATGTTTACAATCAAAAAGCGCGTGATTTCTATCATAAGCATGGTGTCACCATGATTGAGCCGGCCTATGAAGCACATGAAGAACTCGGCGAAGTGCCGGTGATGATTACGAAGCATTGCTTACGCTTCTCGTATAATCTCTGCCCGAAACAGACAATCGGCGTGACCGGCGTTCAAGGGCAAGTGAAGCCTACGCCATTAACTTTAAGCCATCAAGGCGAAGAATACACACTCAAATTCAATTGCCGCCCATGCGAAATGCACGTGATGGGAAAAATTAAACCGCATGTTCTCAAGCAACCGCAATTGGGGTCGGAGTTGAAGTAAGTTTGTTTAATTGATAAATAGTGTTCCCTGAAAGGAAAATTCTTTCAGGGATTTTTTTGCGCTGATGATGGTGGAGTCTGTTAGACGCTTCTTCTAATAGAAATTTACAGTGCTATTTAAAAAAGTTGATGGTGTTGGTGTTATGATTGCGATTCATTGTGATAAAAGATTCAATCGCTCTCTGTTCTTAGGAAATGTTTAACATGAAACGCCTGATAAAGTGGTTATTACTAGGATTATTAACGCTTGCCGTGCTTGCTGGTATTGGTGCTGGAATCTACTTTAAAGATCGCTTATGGCTGATTACTAAGTATTTTGAGCGCGGTAAAGTTTCGCCTATTGAGATTGCGAAAGAGAAAGATCCTCAGTTTACGCCGGTGGATTTAGCTGTGAGAGCTGATGAAGCCTATGAATATGCGAAAGCCAATGACTTTGATTTGGAACATGCGGTGTTGATCGACTTTGGTCGGCATTCTGGAAAGAACCGTTTCTTTGTTTGGAATTTCAAAGAAAATCGTGTGGAGATTGAAAGCTTAGTCGCGCATGGTTACGGCAATACAGGTTATGAGAGTAGCAATCAAGAGATCGTGTTTAGTAATGTTCCCAATAGTTATACTTCATCACTTGGAAAGTATCGTTTAGGTGCTCGTTCTTGGAGTAATTGGGGAATCAACATTCACTACAAGATGCATGGTTTAGAGTCGACTAATGATAAAGCGTACGAGCGTTATGTTGTCTTGCACTCTTTTAAGCATATACCGAATGAAGAGGTTTATCCGGCATATTTGCCGATGGGGTTTAGCCAAGGTTGTCCGGTGATTGATGATGAAACAATGCGAGAAGTGGATACGTTATTGCAGACAAAGCAGAAGCCTGTATTGATGTGGATCTATTATTTGGAGTAGAAGTGGGAATGATTTTTATAGGGAATTATAAAAATAAGCTTATAAGTACTTTACAGGTTGTAGGAATCTTAGGTTCGACTAGGCGATTAAGGGCAGTGCTCCAATCCTGAGTCAATAAAGGGCTGTAAGAGTAGATCTTGTATCTCTTTTTTCTTGCTCCAGAGGATTGGCTCGATAGACGGTTCAAGCGCAAGGGCTTTTGCCTGTTGATGCGCAATATCATTCAGTGGCCAATTTTTTTTATTCGCGGCATCAAAGAGCACTAGTGTTTTGCTGCCAAAGCACCAAAGGGTGAGTTCAGATATTTCAGGATGAAAGGGCCAATACATTGGTTCCGGCATATCCGTCATTTGAATTCTGCCGATAGGTTTGACGCTATCTGCAGCGGAAAGACCAAAGAGGAATGTGCTAAGAAGTAGGAGCCCTAGGAGTTTCTTCATGATAAGTTTCTTGTCAGAATGAAAGGAGAAAAGTACTGAGTTAGCACTCAAAATTAAGGTCATATTTTAGCAGTTATATTTAATGTAATTGAATATAAAGGTAAATCTTCTTAAATCCTCTATTTAAGAGTCTGTTTTTATGGTAGCAAAAAGGAAGCCTCTTTTATGGGAAGCTTCCTTTCTGTTTTTAGGGTGTTTTTTGAAATTACGAAAAGAAATTGATGAGATAAGTGTGATAAGGAATTGAAACGATATCGATTAAAACGGCGCCGCTTAATGGCACAATCATCAGAGCTTTGGTGGACACGAGTTTGTAGCGATCACAGACAGAAGTCATGTTCGCCATAGCATTGGGAGTTGCTCCTAACCCGTGACCCATTAATCCTGCACACATGACCGCGGCATCATAGTTTTTACCAAGGAGGCGGAAAACAACGAAGATTGTCATGAGAACAAGCGCTAGGACCTGTAAGGCTAAGATGATAAAAAGAGGGAGGGCAATATCACTTAACTCCCAAATTTTTAAGGACATCATTGCCATCGTTAGAAAAAGTCCCAGTGAGGCACCTGAAATAAGATCGACACTTTTTTCTTGGATTTCAAAAAGCTTTAAACCATCATTAATATTACGAACGATGACGGCAACAAGCATTGCTCCGACATAACTTGGCAAAGAGAACCCTGTCATTTCGGTAAAGTAGCCTGATAACGCTCTCCCGACCACCATAATTAAGAGAATGAGGGCGAGCATTTTTAAGAAACCTGAGGTATCGACAGAAGTTGGAAATGGTTGACCTTTCGTACTGATCGGCATATTGAGATCATCACCGGCTTCAATTTTAATGTGATGCTTTTTGATGAGGTAGCTAGCAACAGGTCCTCCCAATAAACTCCCTGAAATTAAACCAAATGTTGCAGCGGCTAAAGCGGCAATCATCGCGGAGCTGTGACCTAGTCCTTCGGCCATTCCTCCAAATGCAGCGGCACCACCATGACCGCCAGTTAAGGAAACAGCACCTGCCATGACACCAAGAATGGGGTCTATGCCAAGAGTCATTGCTACACCAAGTCCAAAGGTGTTTTGAAAGAATGCGATAAACCAGCAAATACAAAGATAGATTAAGAGGAGTTTTCCGCCAGATTTTAGAATTCTAAAACTCCCTCCTAATCCGACAGTTGTGAAGAATGCCACCATAAGATAGCCTTGAATGCTGGTATCAAATTGAAAAGATGCAAGATCTAATATTTTCAGAATCCAGATAAAAATACTGACTAAGAAACCGCCAATCACGGGTGAAGGGATACAGAAGCGTTGTAACCAATGAATACGCTTTTTTAGTTCACTACCGAAAAGTAGGCAGAGAATTGTAAGGAGTAATGTACTTAGAACATCGAACTCAAAGATCATGTGAAATCCTCCGGGGTTTAGAGACGGTTATTGATATATTGATAGACAATCCATGCGGCGAGTTTTGCCGTACGATTATCGATATCCCATTGAGGATTACATTCAGCAATATCAAGCAGGATCACTTTTTTAGATGCAAGAATGGTATCGAAGAGTATTTCGAAAGCTTCAAGAGAGATACCTCTTGCTGCTGGAGCACTTACGCCAGGAGCGATTGATGCAGAGAATACGTCCAAATCCACAGTGATATAGAGATAATCAACATGATTGATAAAAGTCTGGAGTTTCTCTAAAGTGGCGCTCATTTTTAGAGAAGATGAAGTGAGCTCTTTATCCAGGATGTAAGTTACATCAAGTTGATCGGCAGTTTCGAAGAGGACTTTCGTATTACCATGTTCGGCAATCCCAAGGCAGAGGTAATTAAAGTCAATGTTGTGTGTTTTTGAGAGATTTGCAGCATTTAAGAAAGGCGTGCCTGATGTTACGATATCTGCTTCTCGTAGATCAAAGTGGGCATCAAAGTTAATAATGCCGAGCTGAAAGTTTTCTTGTATTGTCTGTAGATGGTTGAATACTCCTTGGAAGCTGCCAAAGGCAATCTCATGACCACCACCTAATACGATAGGTAGGCTTTTATCGTGAAGAAGCTCACTAATGGCTTTTGCTAAGTTTTTTTGCGCGAGCTCTAAATCTTCATTGTTGCAGGTAATATCTCCAATATCATTGAGGCTAAATGGGCGATGAACAGGCATGCTAGCGAGCTGTGATCGAATATGATCAGGACCATTTTTAGCACCGAGCCGCCCTTTGTTTCGACGGATGCCTTCATCTGAAGCAAAGCCTAAAAGTGTAAAGTCTGCCAGTGCTTGTTGGTTGATCATCTGAAAAATACGGCAATGCTCAGGAGTATCACCATCAAAGCGACCCTCCCATTTGAAATGAGTGCTGTTCATCATCAATTCCTTTGAGTTTAATTGTGATTAATAATATCGGTAATATGTTGCGCGGTACTCTTCACTAGTTGAATAAATTCTTGCTCTTTATCTTGTGAACGGAAATAGGGTGCCATTAAGGTTACAACTGCTGCGGTCTGCTTCTGTCTGAAAATCGGAGCGGAGATTCCTAAAACCCCGTCATCAATTTCTCCAACACTTCTACCGAAACCTTGTTTTTGAATGGCATCAATCTCTTGAAGAAGGGCGAATTTTTGTCCAGCTTCATCCGCAGTAAAATATTGTGTTAAGATTTTTTCTCTTAAGGGTTCATCATAAAAGGCTAAGAGTGTTTTTCCGCTAGCCCCTCGAATAAGTACATCCCCTTTTCCAGGAACAAATGAGCAGCGTAAGGCTTGTTTACTCTCAATCATTGAAACACAGATGCTTTTAGATAGATCGCTCACAATAATGGCCGCAGACTCATTACTTTTTTCCATTAATGTCGTGAGAACCCTCTCAACATTAGGGGTTAATAGGGAGTATTTTTCATAGAGTCCTCGTCCTTTAAGGCTCTGAGCACCTAAGGTATAGAATCCCAAAATATGGGAGTGAGTAACATATTCCCATATTATGAGAGTATTTAATATTCTATAAACACTTGAAATGGGGATATTGAGTTTATCTTCCAGCTCTTTGGGGGATACAGGTTTTTCTGCATTTCCAATGAATGAAAGGATGTTGAGTATACGATCTGAATTTTTCATAGTGGATTTCCTACCTTGTTTGACCTTAACAAAATTGATTTTAAGCAACAAAATCGATTCTCATTTTGTGGGAATATTATTTCATTTTACTGCATGTGTGAAGGGACGCTATGATTGAAAAGTGTTGAAATAGAGGGGATTTGTGAGTTTTGAAAAGTTTTGGGACAATTGTGTTTTTATAAGACAGTTTTTCATGATGTGGGAAATGGAACGGTAATGGCTCATAAGATCTACGGTAAAAATGTCGATCGTGATGATTGATTGTCGGAAATAAGAGATAGAAAAAGCCCATCATAGATGAGACTTATGATGGGCTTGATTAGAGACTTTTATGGGAGATTGGGATAAAAGTCTGTTTAAAGGGAGATTGTGAATTTGAAATAAGGTCAGAGGATCTTTGACTTTCGGATAAACTGATCAATGATCGGTATGATGATGACCCTGTCGATTTTAGATTTTAAGTGCTTCTGATATTTGCAGAGATGATTTTAGAAATCCACATTAATACCGACGAAATAGCGACGACCTTCTAAGTCTCTACCGTACTTCTCATCATTGATGTTTTTATTGGTAACATTGTAAATACCTCCAAATAGCGACACATCGCGATTCATTTGGTATGCGCCCCCAATATCTAAAAGGGTGTAGGACTGATACTCTTTTCCGGCAGCTCCCCCTCGGGATAATTGGGTCTCTTTGCCTCTAAAACTGACCTTTGCCCAGACATTGGCTTTCGGGGTGAATTGCCAGTCAGCACTCACTTTAAGAAGGTGTTCGGGAATACGGTTTAAAGGATCGCCTTTGTTAACACCACTCGTTTGTTTAGTCTTATTCCAAGTATAGCTACCGGTGAAGGTAAGCGTATCGATAGGGCGAACTCTGGCGGCAATTTCGATACCTTTTAATTCTGCAGTATCGATATTTTGATTGGTTTGAATGAAATAATATTTTTGACCATTAGGGGCAAGACATTGATCGTGAAGGGTAGAGTCATATGACCCTGTAAATTCAGGACTACGGCACAGTTCTATGTTTTGGAGCTTATCTTTAAATTTTGTATAGAATCCTGTGACACTACTGTCCACGATATCGTTTGAGTAGCTCAAGCCCATTTCATAGTTGGTAGATTTTTCGGGTTTGAGATCTGGATTACCGAGAATGACCCCGTTAGTTCTACCGCCACCTGTTCCATGACCCCAATCGGCGACTGCTTGGCGAATTGAGGGGGTACGATAGCCTGTGGAGACTCCTCCTTTTAGCGTGAAGGCATCATCAATATTCCAGACACCGTAAATTCTAGGAGAGTAATGGCTTCCATAGTTTTCGTCATGGTCATAACGTAGTCCGGCTGTGAGGGCGACATTGTCTAAAAGCCACCATTCATCTTCCATAAAAATAGCATGGCTTTTGCGGGAGATGTTATCAACGATTTTTGTATTCGTATTAAATTTATTGTTACTATCGGTCAGTTTTTCATTAATATATTGACCGCCAACTGTTACCGTGTGGCTGCCAATAGGGATAATAATATTACCGTTAACCTCACTATTTTTTACTATCATTTTTCGAGAGTAGTTATTGTTTTTCTCGTAAGCATAAAAAAGTTCAGCGGTAATCCCATGGTCAAATTCCCCTAAGTATCTAGCAGAGATATTTTGACGTTTATATTTATTATCACTATTTTTGTCAGAAGAATGTCCTTCTGTCCAAAGCCTTTTTTGGAAGCCGGTACCATATTCTAATTCGAATGTTTGCCCTATAATAGGAACAAAGGTTAATTTCCCTCCTACATTTTCCATGCGTCTTTCAGGTATGCCGGGGGAAGTCTGCTGATCTTCTTGTCGATGTGAGTATTTTCCGAACAGTTGAAGACCTAGTTTTTCGTTGACAAGAGGACCGCTGAAGTAGAATTCGCTATTGATGCTATTCCCTTCATCAGATTGATGATTGAGAGTGTAGTCAGAGCGGAAATTTCCTATCCATTTATCAGAGATCTTTTTGGTGATGATATTGACCACGCCCCCCATGGCATCAGATCCATAACGCGAAGACATAGGGCCGCGGACAACCTCAATACGATCAATCGCAGCTAAAGGTGGAATCCATCCTTGTTCAATGCCTGACCCGTCACTATTAGGGCGTGTAGCTCGAGAATTTTGACGTTTTCCATCGACCATCATCAAGGTATATTGGGCGCTCATTCCCCGAATACTAATATCTTCACTCGCGCCACTCCCTGTGATAACGACCCCAGGTACATCGGCAATAGCATCAGTGACATCTCTAAATGGTTGGTTCTCTAAATCTTGTTTAGACACAACAGAGATCGATGCCGGCGCATCTTTGACCTCTTGAGCAAATCCCCCAGCAGTGACCACGATTTTAGAAAGATCAATGGTTGGTTTGGGCGTGAGGAGTTCCTCTTCTTCGAGTTCTGCGGTAGGAGAAACATTTTGGGAGAAAGAGATCCCTGTAGAACAGGCGAGGATGAGAGCGGAGCTTAGGAGGGCTCTTTTAAAGTGGGGAGTTGTAGATGGCATAGAGATAAATCCTATTAGCAAGAGTGGTGTTTATCATCAACAGTGAATTATCGTCAATGAGAAGTTATTAATTCTTAACTGCTAATGATAATTATTGCTATTAGGGTTTTAAAGTCAAATGGTTTTTCTTGCTATTTACCTGTAAGTTTTTAAGTGATTGATTATACGGTTTAAAAAATTGGAGCGTTGGTTGATTATCAGATGTTTCTAAAAGCGAGATTCAAAGAGTCTGTAAAGTTATTCTGTTTTAGGGTGGATTAAATTTTGAATGTTCAATTAACGCTCATTAACCTGCAACAGCTTCCTTTTTATTTTATTCGAGGGAGGAGAGTGAGAGTGAAGTATTAAAAGTGAGAGGAAGGGGGTGGCTACCAGATATTGAAAGTAAGAATTAAAGCGAAGAAAGGCTTGTAATATTGTTTAGAAGTTGTTTAAGAAATGGTGTAGGAGGGGGTAAAAAAAATGTTCCCGAAAACCGTTCTTTAACAGAAATTATAAATGAAAGGGAATGCGTCTGAATGAGCGGAAAATATATCTCTTCTGGCTGATTAATCTTCTATGCAAGTCTATGGGAATCGGGTATGTTGTAAATTAGTGGGAATAACTAAAATAATAAAGCCCCATTAATGATGAATAATAATGTTATATAAAAAGAAGGAGGCATTGTGTCCATAGAGATCTATTCTGTGGGTGATAGAGGCATTACTTTGTCGATTAAAGATGAAGTGAGTTTAGCTCATCAGCAAAAAATTTGGTGGTTAGGTACAGAGATCGAGAAGTGTGAAGCTTTCAGTAATGTTGTTGTCGATATTGTACCGGGAATGAATAATTTAACGTTGTTTTTAAATCCTTATCAAGCGGTCAATCGTCAAGATATTGAGCAGGTCTTGAAAGGCTTATGGCAAGAAGCTGGCCAATTAGATTTAACTGAGATGTTTCAAGGAAAGCTGGTAGAAGTTCCGGTGATCTATGGGGGCGAGAAAGGTCCCGATCTTCTTGAAGTTGCCAAGACACATCAAATCACCCCTCAAGAACTTGTTGCGAGGCATACAGCGCCTATCTATACCGTTTATTTCGTGGGATTTATGCCGGGCTTTGTCTATTTAGGAGGATTAGATCCTTCTATTCATACGGATCGACGATCAACGCCACGCTTAAGAATCCCGGCAGGGAGCGTGGGTATTGGAGGCTCTCAAACGGGCGTTTATCCAGGAGACTCTCCTGGAGGATGGCAGATTTTGGGAAATACCGAACTTCCTTTTTTTGATATGAAGCGTGACGTTCCCTCGCTCTTTTTACCGGGTGATCAACTACGTTTTGTTGCAAAGGAGATTTTAATATGATGGAAGTGCTCAATCCGGGAATATTAACCACAATCCAAGATTATGGTCGGCTCACTTATGCTCATATGGGCGTTGGGAAATCAGGTGCTATCGATGGGGTTTCTCTTCACTTAGCCAATCGTTTAGTCGGAAATGCGGGGAATACACCGGCGTTGGAAGTGAGTGTCATGACGCCTGTGAAGTTGCTATTTCATGCCGATACATGGATCTCTGTAACAGGATCTAATTGTACGATCGTGATTGATGGTCGAGGGCAAGGTTGGCATGGATGGCGCACCTTTATTAAGAAGGGGCAAACCGTAGAATTGAGACCTGCGTATAATTCGGGAATGTATAGTTATCTAGCGGTTGCAGGAGGCTTTGATACCCCGAAAGTGATGGGATCTTTTAGTACGGATATTAAAAATCGTTTAGGCGGTCATAAAGGAGATGGCTCTCCGCTGCAAAAGGGAGACCTTCTAAAGATGAATCCCCCTCACCAAAAAATTATTCAAGCGGTGGGGGTGAGAGCTTTTAGTCGAACCTATATTAGTACTACGATTTTTGTATTGAAGGGTCCTGAATTTGAGCAATTTGATGCCGTGTCTCAAGCAAGATTTTGTGAAGAAGAATGGGAGATTAGCAGTAATAGTAATCGAATGGGCATTCGATTAGAAGGGGAAGGGTTAGTACGAGATAAACCCATGGAAATGCGCTCTCAAGGGGTTTTTGAAGGGGTTATTCAGGTGCCTCCTAGTGGATTGCCCTTAGTGTTAGCCGCGGAGTGTCAAAGTACGGGGGGATATCCAAGAATAGCCGTCATTCCTCAAGCAGAGCTTTGGAAACTTGCCTACTTACCTGCCCGTAAAAAGGTGCAATTTAAATTCATTGATGAACAAAGGGCACGTGAAAAATTAGAGGTTCAACAGCAATATTTGGAAGGCGTGGAATATATATTGGCGCAACCACAACGAGATCAAGAGGTTTATTATGAGTAATAACAGAGAGAAAGCAGCATTAAAAATCGATCTTAACTGTGACCTAGGCGAAAGTTTTGGTCCGTGGAAGATGGGGAATGATCTTGAAATCCTTCCTCTGATCACATCTGCCAATATTGCTTGTGGATTTCATGCAGGGGATCCTGAGGTGATGTTGAAAACGGTAGAGCAAGCCCTTGAAAATGGTATCGCTATTGGCGCCCATCCGGGTTTTTTTGATCTGCAAGGTTTTGGTCGTCGGAACATTGCGATGACTGCGAGAGAAGTCTATGGCTTAGTAGTGTATCAAGTCGGCGCACTTCAGGGATTCTTGAATGCCCTGGGAGGAGAGCTTCATCATGTAAAGCCGCATGGAGCGCTCTATAATATGGCGGCAACAGATAAGGATTTATCGCAAGCGATTGCTCATGCTGTTGCTGATGTCTCCAAAGGGGAAGCGATTCTTTATGGGTTATCAGGAAGTGAACTTATTAAAGCAGGTCTTGAAATAGGGATTCCCGTAATGAATGAGGTCTTTTCTGATCGTACGTACCAAGAAGATCTCACTCTAACTTCAAGACGAGAGTCTAATGCTTTGATTACAGATCCAAAAGAGTCCATTGCGCAAGTGTTACAGATGATTGAACAAGGTTGTGTGACAACAACTACCGGCAAGGAGGTCGTGTTAGCGGCTGATACGGTCTGTATTCATGGGGATGGAGTAACTGCGTTAGAGTTTGCCAAAGAGATTCGCGATACGTTGATGCAAAGAGGCATTGTTCTCTCTGCAGAGCGCGCTTAGTTTTAGTTTATTAAGAGTCTAATTAAAAAATGAGTTTAAAACGATCAAAGGAGAATAAGATGAAACAGGATCAAAAGGCTAGACGAAAAGCCATTATTGGCGCCGTCTTTTTGATGGGGCTGTCGGCAATTGGCCCCGGATTTTTAACACAAACGACCACGTTTACGGTTCAGCTCGGAGCAAGTTTTGCTTTTGTAATTATGCTGTCGATTATTTTAGATTTAGGGGCCCAGCTAAATATTTGGCGTATCATTACCGTTTCTAATATGCGTGGACAAGATATTGCTAACAAAGTTGTTCCGGGGTTGGGATATTTGGTCTCTATTTTAGTAGTCATGGGGGGCTTAGCCTTTAATATTGGAAATGTTGCCGGCGCAGGATTAGGACTGAATGTTTTTACCGGGCTTTCTGTCGAAGTGGGCGCGATGATTAGCGCGGCTATTGCCATTGGTATTTTTCTATTTAAAGAAGCAGGCAAAATTATGGATAAGTTTATCCAATATGCCGGTATTTTGATGGTGTTTTTAACACTCTATATTGTTTTCAAATCATCACCTCCTGTTGGAGAAGCTGCTTATCGTGCTGTTGTTCCTGATGCACCATTGTCTGCACTTATTCTTGCCACTGTCACATTAGTGGGGGGAACCGTTGGGGGATATATTACATTTGCGGGAGCTCATCGTCTGTTAGATGCCGGTGTTCATGGCAAGGATGCGGTTAAAGAGGTTTCGAGAGGTTCATTGCTGGGGATAGGAGTGACCGCAGTGATGCGAGTAATTCTTTTCTTAGCTGTACTTGGGGTGATTTCTCAAGGTTATCAATTGGCCGCAGGCAATCCGGTAGCTTCTGTTTTTGAGCATGCAGCAGGAAAGGTTGGGTATCTCTTTTTCGGGATTATTATGTGGGCGGCAGCGGTGACATCTGTAATTGGTGCTGCTTATACCTCTGTGACATTTTTACGTGTTTTTAGCACGAAAGTCGCAGCACATCAAAATCGTTTCATTATTGCTTTTATCTTTATTTCAACTGTCGTTTTTGTCAGCATTGGTCGACCTGTTGAGATCTTGATTTTTGTGGGCGCGTTAAATGGTTTGATTCTACCTTTAACTTTAGGACCTATTTTATTTGCAGCCTATCGTAAGGATGTTGTTGGGGATTATAAGCACCCTATGTGGCAAACGGTTTTCGGCGCAATTGTAGTCGTGATGATGACAGTATTAGGTCTTCAGACATTGTATAGTTACATTGCAGGATAACGCTTATCTTATTTTTTCAAATAATTTTGGACTTGAAATAGTTGTTGGGAATCATTCTATCGGGGGAGTCTACTTCTACATTTAGTGATGAAGCTATTTACTGATTGAAATTATTTGAGTTTAAGTAACCATAGAGACTAACTTCGTGCAGATCCACAATATTGTGTGATCTGCATTTTTTTTGAATATTAGGAGAAGGGAAAGCGGGTGATTTTGGCATTAGTATCGCTTATTTCACTTTAAGGATTATAACTGTAAGCACGGTCATGATTCGCCCCATAAAATTTCTCCACCGTATCCCGCCTTTTTGAAAAAAATTTTAATGAGACCATCTTAAATTGATTTCATAATAAATTTTGAAGGATAATTGTGTCGGAGTTCGTTTCTTTCTGAGAGGGGATATGGATATTTTTAAGGGGTAGTCAGAGTCGGTAGAGAAATATTAGCGATATTGATCCCAGATCTCTTACTGTAATGAGGCATCGCAGCTCTTTAAATCAATCAGTTATCGTGAGTTTTTGCAAAACTATTATGCAAATTGCAGGATGGCTCTATAACGCTAAATAATTGCGCATAAAAAGTTTTGACTCATCTCGAAAATGAAGTATACTTGTCTTCGTTGTTTGAGAGAGCAGACTTCTAAAATTGCTCATTAAATAACACCAAAAGGAACAAAATTGACGTTCCGATTGGGTGCTTAGCTCAGCTGGTAGAGCATCGCCCTTACAAGGCGAGGGTCGGGGGTTCGATCCCCTCAGCACCCACCAAATTCTAAAACCCTACATTGTAGGGTTTTTACTTCTAAACTAGAGATGGTTTAGTGAGATTGATATAAAGCTGTGGAGCTGGTATTAATCAAAAGAAGTTTTGGTGATAGTGATTAAAGTTTAGGCTTCAACATTATTGACAACTTCAATTCAATAGAATAAGATATCTCTTCTATTGGGTGCTTAGCTCAGCTGGTAGAGCATCGCCCTTACAAGGCGAGGGTCGGGGGTTCGATCCCCTCAGCACCCACCAAATCAATAGACAATAACCCTGTAAGAAATTGCAGGGTTTTTTGTTGTCTGTTTATTAATCACGATCAGTCAGTAGAGTTTTTCTGAACTCATTAATATTGTGATATCTCGCTAATTTTCAATAAATCCCATTAGGAATATAACGGGTTTATTCGAGAGATTCCTAGATGACATCGCGCATAGAAAGTCTTCGATGAGTATCCGTTCTTAATTAAAACAATTATATTTTGCTCTTTTTAGTCAGAGAAGATTGAGTTTTATCGCTGGCGCGAGATCGATATAAGCATGCAGTCATTCTCTCCAGCAATGCATCAGCTAGTCAAAGAGTATTTAATTTAGGCAGTCAATTCGATCATTTAAAGCTATCTCCACGAGATTGCTCATGAGGGATTTACTGATTTGATTGATCTATTTTCGGTATTGCTGATTGCGGCGTTTTATTAGTCACTGATTCATCTGCTGGAGCGGAATTTAATTGATCTGAGGTTTGGCTTAAGGGGACTTTACTTCTCATTAATGTTTTTTCGAGAAGTACCGTATAAAGGGGATGTCCGCCGAAGAGCTGCGCGACAATTGTGGCACCTAAACAGGTAATAAGCATGGGTAGAATTAAGGCGAAGTTATCCGTGAGTTCTAATACTAAAATCGCACCTGTGAGGGGGGCTCTAACGGTTGCTGCAAAAAGTGCACCCATGCCGGCGATGGCAAAAATACCCGCCTCCAGTTCATATTGAGGAAAAAGGGTTGTGACCATATCTCCGAAAAGTGCACCAGATAGCGTTCCCAGCGCCAATAAGGGAGAGAAGATACCGCCAGGGGCCCCGGAGCTAAAGCTGATGATGGAGGTAAAGAAACGCAAGATTAAGAAGAGAATGATAAGTTGTAGAGTGTAGGGGTGGTGACTCCAACTATGAATGACATTAAATCCATCTCCGACAATCTCTGGAAGATAAAGCGCAATCAGACCACAGCTTCCTCCAATAACTCCCCCGGTGAGAACAAAGCGTAATGTCCGACCTTTGTAGAAAGCTTGAAAGCGATCTTGTAAAAAGAGTAGTGAGCGGTTAAAGATTAATCCAAGAACACCAATGGCAAATCCTAATAAAATAAAGAGCCAAAGTGAAGCGATGGGGGCCGCTTTAAAGATACCAATATTGAGCATTGAGGCGCTATTGTTGATAAGGCGATAGACAATGGTTGCAGTGACAGAGCCAATGACGACGGATTTAAAAGAGATTAAGCCATATTTGAACTCCGCTCGCATCTCTTCAATCACAAAGATAATGCCGGCTAGAGGAGCATTAAATGCTGCTGAAAGACCCGCGGCAGCGCCAGAAGCTAATAAGGTATGGCGACTATCTTTATCTTTGAGGCGAAAGAGATCGCTCACCATCTCGGCAATATTCGCTCCTAATTGTACGGTCGGTCCTTCGCGTCCTAAGACCATTCCGGAGCCTAAAGTGCCTAGTCCCCCAAAAAATTTTACAGGAATCACTCGCCACCAACGAACAGGGCGGAGGTCTTCTAGTGCGCCTTCTACCTCAGGAATCCCAGAGCCGCCAGATTCGGGAGCAATGCGTTTTACTAGATAATAAGCCACCATGCTTAGTGTTGCCGAGGCCATAAAAATAGCGAATCCCAGCTGCCACTTTTCGGAAAAATAGCCTTCAATACTCGATACGCGAAAGGAGGAGATAAAAGAGACCCCCATCTGAAAAAGTACGCCGAGTAATCCTGCAAGACTTCCTACGACTGCCGCAAGAAGGAGAATATGAAGAGGCGTTTTATCGCTTTTAATGAGTTGATCGATGAACGTAAATTTCAAAAGGCTTTATCCTTATAGTGTGTCATTTTTAGGAAATTAATTAAGAACCTTAATTAAATTTAAATAATCGTTGGAGTTTATAAAAATACTTAATCTATTTTAGCCTGAATAGGTGAGATATTTAAGATAATTGATTTTTAATGATGTGGCTCAAGACTGATATTGATGTCAGGGAGGATTTTTAGAGGGGGAAATGAGGTGATGTGGAGTTATTCTTACATAAAATTCCTAGTAAATTTTCCTCAGTGTAGTAAAATACGGCACGACTTGAAAGAATCGAAAACTTGATTCATTTCATGCGAGCAGAAAGTCAGGAAATTTTGCAAAATGATTTGCCATAAACGTAGCTTGGTTCTACGTTTTTTGTTTTTCTGACACTTTAAATTGAAGTTGTCACTTCATCATAATTTTAAATTGAATTGCAGTAGATCTGCTTTCCCCTGAAAGGAACTTTTTAAATGTCACAAAAAAGATCAGTAGAACTTCTTGCGCCGGCAGGAACGTTTAAGAATTTACAATACGCCTATGCTTACGGGGCTGATGCGGTATATGCCGGTCTTCCACGTTATAGTCTTCGTGTACGCAATAATGATTTCCGGAATACCGAACGCGTTAAAATGGGGATCGATTATGCGCATGAGCATGGCAAGCAGTTCTTCCTTGCGGTGAATACAATGCCGCACGGGGGGAAACTTAAAACCTTCGTGGATGATATGTCCCCAGTTTTAGAGTTAAAACCAGATGCGTTAATTATGTCAGATCCTGGTTTAATCATGATGGTGCGTGAGCGTTTTCCTGATCAAGATATTCACCTTTCAGTACAATCGAATGCGGTCAACAGTGCGACGGTGAAGTTCTGGCAAAAACAAGGTTTAACGCGCGTGATTCTTTCTCGTGAGTTATCACTGAATGAGATCGAAGAGATTCGTAACGAATGCCCCGATATGGAATTGGAAGTATTCGTTCACGGTGCACTCTGTATCGCGTATTCTGGTCGTTGCTTGCTTTCTGGTTACTTCAATCACCGTGATGCGAACCAAGGGACTTGTACTAATGCTTGCCGTTGGAACTATGGTTTAACGGATAGTACTGAAACACCGGAAGGGGAATTGGTACCCGTTGGAACCGATATGCAACGTATTTATCGTGAAGAGAGCCAACATCCTAATATTGGTGTGAATCCTGTGACATTTATTCAAGATGCGATGAATGAAGTGGCTTATACGGATCTTTCCACAGGGAAAGCGTATACACCGCATCCTGAAGCAATGAAGCCTTATCTCATTCAAGAAAATGGTCAGCGTAAAGGTGATTGGATGGAGATCAGCGAAGATGAACATGGTACTTACATCATGAACTCAAAAGATCTTCGTGCCATTCAACATGTTCAACGCTTAATTGAGATTGGTGTAGATTCTTTGAAAATTGAAGGTCGTACGAAATCCCCTTATTATGTCGCACGTACCACGCAGCTTTATCGTCAAGCGATTGATGATGCGTTAGCGGGACGTGAGTTTGATCCATCGCTTTACGGTAAGCTTGATGGGCTTGCAAATCGTGGTTATACCGAGGGTTTCTTACAGCGTCATGCGCCGCATGCGTATCAAAACTACTTAACGGGTAACTCGATCCATTCTCGTCAGCAATATGTGGCAGAAGTTGTGGAATATGATGCGGAAACGGGGCTTTCAAAACTTCAAGCGAAAAACCGTTTCTCAACGGGCGATCGTTTAGAAGTGATCAATCAACATGGCAACCGTGACATTATCATGGGCGAAATGAAGACAGAGAAAGGCGAAGTGATCGATTCAGCAAAAGGTTCTGCTTATGTTGTTTGGGCAGATATCGGACAGACAGATGAAATGACGATGCTTGCACGTTACTTAGATAGTGATGAAAATGTGGATTAAT
>JASLEF010000054.1 GCA_030151245.1 Ignatzschineria sp.
CTTTCCGCTCTCTTTAATTCCTGCAGTCAATCCCGCAGCTTGAAATCCCGGGGTTGACGTAACCGTCCCGTCTTTCAATATTGTAATCATCCTCTTCTCCTAACTCTTTGAAGACTGAAATAGGTCATAAAATCGAGTCATCTCGATTTAACTTCTGCTTAAAAACCAATACATCACACATAATTGTCTCAATGATTGGCAAATTCTGTATCTATGATTCCATTCGATCTCTGACTCCCTTCGATTCTGGACTCCCTTCGATCTCTGATTCCATTCGATCTATGATTCCCTTCGATTCTGGATTCCATCCGATTCTGGGTTCCCTTCGATTCTAGATTCCATCCGATTCTAGATTCCATCCGATTCTGGATTCCCTTCGATTCTAGATTCCCTTCGATTCTAGATTCCATTCGATCTCTGATTCCATTCGATTCTGGATTCCCTTCGAACTCTGATTCCCTTCGAACTCTGATTCCCTTCGAACTCTGATTCCCTTCGAACTCTGATTCCATCCGATTCTGGATTCCATTCGATCCTGGATTCCATCCGATTCTAGATTCCCTTCGATCAATACTTTATCAATGCTGATATTAAAAAAGATATCAATGATTTGATACCTTTCTGAGCTGTTCTGTTTTTATATATACATAGAGAGTGTTGATAATCCCGTTGATTCAGGAAAACCAAAAATAATATTCATGCTCTGTACTGCTTGACCGGCAGCCCCTTTAATTAAATTATCAATCGCCGCAATGACAATGATCTTACCTCTCTTCTCATCAACCCTGACTGCGATATCGCAAAAGTTTGTCCCCCGAACATGGCTAAGTTCCGGCAATCCCTTACGTACCCTTACAAATGGCTCATTTTTATAGAATTCTTGATAAATTTGATACGCCGCTTCTTCTGTCAAAGTGACATCTGCTTTCAAGTTAAAATAGATCGTTGATAAAATCCCTCGATTCACCGGCAATAGATGCGGCGTAAAGAGAACCTCGACCGTTTCATCAGTGAGCTTCTCAAGCTCTTTTTCCATCTCAGGTGTATGGCGATGATTAAAGATACCGTAGGGCTTAAAATTCTCATTCACTTCACAGTAGAGTGAAGTGGTTCTCGCATCACGCCCTGCCCCTGTGGTTCCTGTTTTAGAATCCACGATAATATCGGTCTCAACTTTTTTCGTAGCGATTAAAGGTGCTGCCCCTAAAATAGCGGAAGTTGGAAAACATCCCGGTGATGCAATAATCGGACTCTTTGCAATCAAATCGCGATGCAATTCAGGTAAACCATAAACTGCAATATTACTTAAATCTTTCGCTTTATGGGGCACTTTATACCAACTCTCATAAGTTTCCGTCTCTTCAAAACGGAAATCAGCACCTAGATCAATCACTTTCACATTATTTTTATAAGCAGTTTTCGCCAATTCCTGAGATAACCCATGCGGAAGCGCCATAAAAAGAAGATCTATCTCATCAATTCGCGCCATAAAATCCTGATCTTTCAATAGCACTTGGCTTAAACGACCTTCAAAATTTGGATAAACATCGGCAATGTCCATATCGGCATACGATTTAGAAGAGAGGAGCCTCACTTCAACCTCGGGATGCTGCTCTAATAACCATAATAGCTGCTGTCCGGCATAACCCGTAACCCCGATAATTCCGACCCTAATCATTGCCTCTCCTAACCTATTGTCTTATCTTAAAATTATTCCTTCGTTCACACCGATTTGTGACAACTTACCTAAATTGTCACAGCCGATCTTATTCAAGGAAACGTCCAGCCTCAGTACTATTTATCATTGTATACAGGGCTTTTTTTATCATTCTAGAGGTTCGTAACTGTACTACTACGACCCATCATTCATCAATGTAGCAGGAGTTTTAGACTTTTAAAAGAACTCTTCGTGATTAATTCATGATAAATGTTGATTTATCATTTATGACGGTTTTAAGCAGAAAGGAATTATCGGGAGATAGTCGATAAAATCCTCTGGTTTAGGTATAATTCGTCTCAATTAAGATCTCATTTACAATCGATCTTGAACGATAAAGATGCGGCAATCTTTTGATCGCTCTTCTCTTAAGTTTTTACTGACTAGCGTCAACGGATAGATTTCCTACATGAAAAAATTACTGCTTGTTAAGACCTCCTCAATGGGAGATTTGATTCATACCTTCCCGGCATTAACCGATCTATCGCAACATCGTCCTAATGAATATGAGATAACGTGGCTTGTGGAAGAGTCCTTTGCCGATATTGCAAAAATGCATCCTATGACAAAAGATGTGATTATTATCGGTAGTCGCCGTTGGAAAAAAAACCTCTTCAATCGTCAAACTTGGCAAGAGTTTAGGACCTTTAAAAAAGCCGTCCGTCATGAAAAATGGGATCTCATTGTCGATTGCCAAGGCCTCTTCAAAAGTGCCATGATGACTAAGTTAGCCTCCCAAAAAGGTACGATTCCAACCTATAGTTACTCGAAAGAATCCATTCGTGATCCTTTTGCTGCCCGTTTTTATCAGCATGGTTTTTCAGTTGAAAAAGGTTTAACCGCCATCGAAAGAAACCGCCAGCTCTTTGGAAAGATATTTAACTACACACCAGAGCCTTTAGCTGATTTTGGCATTCAACATTGGGATGAACGCTCAAAATTAACCCCTGAGCAACCGTTCGTCGCCCTTATTCATGGCACGAGCGCAGAGAATAAAGAGTGGCCTGAGGAGAAGTGGATTGAGATCGGTCGCTGGCTAGAGAAAAGAGGCTTAATTTCCGTTCTTTTTTGGGGGAATCAACGGGAGCAAGAACGTGCTGAAAGAGTTGCTCAACAAGTTCCTAACGCCATAGTCATGCCAAAAGTCTCTATCCAAGAAGCGGGATTAATTCTCTCAAAAGCGGCCCTTATTATTGCCGTAGACACAGGGTTTGCGCATCTTGCCAATACACAGGATCGCCCCGTCATAGGCTTATTCTTAGGAAGCCATTCCCACTATGCCGGCGTTATTCCCACACAACATAATCCTTATGCTGTCAATTTAGGGGGGAAAGGAGAAAATCCAGAAGTCTCTGAGGTCATTGAAAAAATCGAATCCTTTAATATTCTCTAAAACCGTTTTTACAGCCTTTTTATAAAAAAATTAAAGGAGTTAAAGGATTAGCGTTTTTTAAGCGTTTAAGAGAATATCTCAAAATAGCACCTTAACAATCCTCAATCATCTCTATAGACAACGATAGATGACATCACAACCAATAGATTGATAAAAAATAGGGGGAATTTCAAAACCTCAATCCCCCCAATATCTTTCACATATTAACCCATCGCTTTTTTAAACCTTTATGCACTTTTTATGAAATATCTCCATTGACAATACGGGTTCCTGTCATGCCTTTTAATGCTTCCGGCATAGACTTCAACGTTGTCACAATTCCGATCCCTTGCGGATTACGTCTTAAATAAGCTAATAACGATTCGACCTTCGGTAACATACTCCCCGCCGGAAATTGCCCCTCTGCAATATATTTTTCTGCCTCTATCATCGTCAAATGCGATAACCATTTCTCATTATCTTGGCCAAAATTAATCGCGATTTTCTCCACTCCTGTGGGGATAAGATAGACATCAGCCTGAACTGCTGCCGCTAATAATGAGGAGACGCGATCTTTATCAATCACCGCTTCTATCCCTTTAAGTTCCCCTGTTTGATCAATTGAAACAGGAATCCCTCCCCCACCACAAGCAATCACAAGCACATCATGTTCGATCAAGGCCTGAATCATCTTTATTTCAATGATGTGTTTCGGTTCCGGAGAAGGAACGACTCTGCGCCAGCCTCTACCTGAATCCTCTACCACAGACCAGCCCAATCTCTTCTCTCTCTCTTTTGCTACACTCTCATCCATAAATATTCCAATAGGCTTATCTGGCGCTTTGAAGGCAGGGTCCGCAGGATCAACAACGACTTGAGTCGTTAAAGCAACCACAGGTTTTCTCTGCTCCCGTTGCAATAACTCATTATAAATAGAGAGCTGTAAAAGATAACCTATCTCTCCCTGAGTACTCGCCACATAATGGTCTAAAGGATATTGTGGCAGCTCCTCTTTTGCAGCCTCATCTTGCAATTGATGAATTCCAACATGAGGACCATTGCCATGCGTTAAAATAATTCGCCATCCTGTCTCCATCAAATCCACAAGATCAACAGCAAGCCTAGCTGCAACAGCTCTTTGAGAGCACATGTCTAAGTGGTCATTATCCGGTATTAAAGCATTCCCTCCGATCGCTAGTACCATAATCGGCTTTTTCTTAACATCTCTATTTTTTGGCATTTTCTGCCTCCTTTCATAAAAATTTAACTAGATATTAATACTTCCCCCTCTCTCCTAACACATAAGCTCTTTAGATCCTAAATTCCTTAACAATCACAATAAAATGATAAATATCAATGATTTATAGTGAACATATCAAAAATAGTTGCTATCTTGAAGTTAGCACTCAAAGATAAAAAACATCGTGCACCCATAAACATTACTACAAATACCAAAATAAATATTAATATAAATATCAATAAGTTACATAAAAGTTAATACTTCACCTCATCCTGATTTCAAAATTATGCATTCCGCATTCATCTATCCTAAAACCTTTTCTTTACGATTTATGACGTCCCTCTAAGGGACATTTCTCAAAAAGGATTCCCTATGATTATTAAATCCATTATTAAACCCAATACCTACATAGATTCCATGACACTGATGGCGCTCTCCACCAAAGTAAACCAATTACCCCTTGTTCAAAAAGCCATGATTGGAATGGGAACAGAGATGAACAAGCAAGTTATTAATGATGTAGGCTTGATGGATCAAGCCATAAAGTCAGCAAATCGCAGTGACTTGATTATTGTCTTTCAAGTACAAAAAGAACAAGATGTCGAGATCGTGATAGAGGAAATAACTCAATTACAGAATGAAAAAAATCATTCTAATGAATCCCAAAAGGCATACACCTCTCTCTCTAAAGCCTTAAAATCTGAAACTGAAAGTAATCTTGTTCTCTTCTCAATTGCAGGAGAATATCTCTATCCTGAGGCAAAGATGGCACTTGAAAATAATAAGCATGTCATGATCTTTAGTGACAACGTATCCATTGAGGAAGAGATTTCCCTCAAAAAGCTCGCCATTGAAAAAGATCTCCTCTTAATGGGACCTGATTGCGGGACCGCTATTATTAATGGCTCAGGCCTCTGTTTTGCCAATAAAGTAAGACGAGGCGATATTGGCATTATCGCGGCCTCAGGAACAGGAAGCCAAGAAGTTAGTGTCCAAATTGATCGTTTAGGATCAGGCATTAGTCAGCTAATTGGAGTCGGAGGACGTGATCTAAGTGAGAAAGTCGGCGGTTTAATGATGCTCCATGCTCTTAAAATGCTCGATCAAGATCCGGAAACAAAAGTTATTACGCTCATCTCAAAACCTCCGGCAAAGACGGTCGAAAAAACAATCATTGCCGCCGCTAAAGAGCTCAAAAAACCTGTTGTAATTTGTTTTATTGGTACCCATGAACAGCTAGAATCGAGCAATATTACGATTGTTCCGAATACTCTTTTAGCTGCACAAAAAGCATCTGAACTCTCTCAAGAACTTACTATAACGCTTCCCACTCAAAAGATAGAGAACGCTCTTCTAAAAAGCCTTGCACCTTCACAAAAGTATCTTCGAGGCTTATTTGCCGGAGGAACGATTTGTGATGAAATATTTTACGAACTCACTAAAGTTGTCCCTATTACCTCAAATATTGCAGGAGATCTTGCGACGCGCCATCAATTTGGAAATGTTTTTAATGGACATTGTGTCATTGATTTTGGAGATGATCAATATACGCAAGGACGTGCCCATCCTATGATCGATAGCACTTTTAGATCTCAAGCGATTATTGATCAAGCAAATGATCCCTCGACAGCCATTATTGCGATGGATTTTGAGCTGGGATTTGGAGCGAATGCAGATCCTGTAGGATCCGTATTACCCCAAATTATAGCGGCACAAAAAATTGCGAAAAATGACAACCGCTCTCTTATTTTTATCGCCTATCTCTTAGGCACAGATCTCGACTTTCAAAATAAAAAGGCTCAAGAAACCGCTCTTAAAAATGCTGGGGTCATCGTTGTCGATAGTGTTGCCGCTCTTGGTGAAATGGCAAAAAAACTTTTATTATCAATAAAATAAGACCATTTTTTTCGCTTCAGCCCCTTTAGTCCTTTAATCATCGTCAGAAACCCCTGCTTATAAACTCATATTACGAATCATTTAGGAGCTCTACTTTATGAAAAAGAATTTATTTAAACAAAATCTCTCCATCATTAATGTGGGAGGAGAACTTTTTAAAGATAACCTAGAAATGCAAGGCACATCTGTCTCTCAAGTCAACTGGAAGCCTCGTATTCCTATCAGCCCCGCCCTACAAAAAGCGTTAGATAAACTCAATCAGCCTGAAATCGCTTCTAAGATTATCCAAGCGAACCGTGAAGTTGTTGACAAAATTATTAGCGCTCATCCCGTTTTAATCGGCTATGAAAAAGCGATAGACGTTGTTCCTGGCATGAAGAAAAATATGATTATTCACGCAGGACCGCCTATTCCTTGGGAAAAAATGTGTGGGGCAATGAGAGGGGCTGTCACCGGCGCGATTGTCTTTGAAGGTCTTGCAAAGAATATCGCAGAAGCTGAAAAAATTGCCGCCTCAGGAGACATTATCTTCTCCCCTTGTCATGAACATGATTGCGTCGGCTCTATGGCGGGAGTAACCTCCGCATCAATGTATATGCATGTCGTTAAAAACAAAACTCACGGCAATATCGCCTTTACTAATCTTTCAGAACAACTTGCCCGTATCTTAAGAATGGGAGCCAATGATCAATCTGTGATTGATCGGTTAATCTGGATGCGAGATGTGCTAGGTCCAATTTTAAGTCAAGCAATGAGATTTGCGAAAGAGATTGACCTTCGAATGCTACTGGCTCAAGCCATTCAAATGGGAGATGAAGATCATAATCGAAATAATGCCGGAACCGCACTCCTCATTCAACAGTTAACCCCTCATATCCTTAAAACGGATTTCCCCAATGAAGATAAAATTGCCGTCTTTGAATTTGTCGCTAGCAGTGAATATTTCAGTGGACCGACCTGGATGGCTTATTGCAAGGCGGCAATGGATGCAGGTCACGGCATAAAAAACAGCTCCATTGTGACAACTATGTGTCGTAATGGGGTCGACTTTGGTATTCGTCTAAGTCATTTTAAAGGATTTAAGTGGTTTATAGGACCTGCTCAAAAAGTCATTGGCCCCATGATGGCGGGCTATACTGAAGCTGACTCAGGTCTTGATATCGGGGATAGTGCCATTACTGAAACTTACGGTATTGGCGCATTTGCAATGGCAGCCGCCCCGGCAATTGTGCCACTCGTGGGAGGAACTGTAGAGGAAGCGCTCAACTATTCCATCGATATGCTCGATATCACAACAGATGTCAATCCTAATATTACCATTCCTATACTCAATTTTCGGGGCATTGCTTCAGGTATTGATGCGATTAAAGTCGCTGAAACAGGAATGTTACCGATTATTAATACGGCCATTGCGCATAAAGATGCAGGGATTGGCATGATCGGGACAGGATTAACTAATCCTCCCTTTGAAGCCTTTGAAAAAGCCCTGATTGCATTGGCTAATAGTTTATAGTTCATCATCAATTTCGATGAGACAGTGTTGATAAAATCTCAAACTTACGAGGCTTGTATCGGGACATTATCCTCTTGGTATAAGCGTCTAATAAGGAGCTAGCGATGACTCGAAATAAAATCTTAACTCTTAGTAACCCTCTCTTAATTCCCGCATTATTCACAGGGCTTCTTTGTGGTCTTTGGTCTGCGTTTGCCGGCTATACTCCCCTTAATGTTTGGGCTGGATTTGCCGGTTGTACCACCTACTTCGCAACAGGAAGACATGATCTCAAAGCGCTTATCATGACAATTACAACCACATTAGTCGGTGCTTTAATGGCTTTTTTAATGATTCTTCTTGAAACAAAAGTATTAGGCTTTATCGGCGGTCCTATTGCCGGGATACTTGGTGTCGGATCCCTTGTTGCTCTCATCGTTTTATTAGGGGCGGTCAATTGCCTCTCTTTTGTTCCTGGCATGTTTGTCGGTTGCTACACCTTCTTTGCTATCGATGGACTTCAGGATCAAAACTGGTTAATACTTTGTGCCTCCTTAGCTGTCGGAGCGGTACTCGGTTTCTGTTGTGATATTGGTGGGAGTAAACTTTCTCAACGATACAATACCTAGATGCTTTCAGCTAAATACTTTCGGCTAGATCATATAGATCGAGCCCACAAACAATCATCACGATATCAATATTCCTCCCTTGACAAGGTTAATAATAACCTTGTCCTTCCCCTACCTCAAAGAGATGTAGGGGTTTTTTAATCTCCATTGAAGTATCTTCTTTTTAAATCTCTAGAAGAGATACTCTCCTAGAGATTAGAGCGGTTAAATAGCTGTATATTGGGCACTTTTCAAAGAAAACAATGGATTATCTAAAGGCTGGCTTAAGTGTTATTATTTCAAAGTATTAAGAGGATTAAATAATGCGCCTGCTGAACGGCTAAAATTTTAAGGAGCAATACTCTTTTCTAAGGATAATCCTAACGCTATCCCCCTTAACATATCACTCCCTGAAAGAGATCCTATAGAGAGAATTTTTAGCAGCGCCTGATGCTGTGCACTCTTTCGACTATTTTCATTTTCATAGAGATAATCTCCCCTTAATGAACCCGCATAATCAAGCAACCACTCATTAAAAAAACCTAAACTCGCATGATGTAACATCCACCAACTAATATCATGAGTCTGTTCACGACTCTCGGAGATGACGGATGAGATTAATCCGATTTCTCTCTGATAATCCCTTTCCTGACAATATAATATCAAAAGCAACCCCACCAATAGATCATCGCCAGAAGGAGTGAGCCCTAACCCTAACCCCATTACAGCTTTTGTCGCCCTCATCAGTTGGGCAGAGTCTCGCCCTTCAATCGCCTCTTGAATCTCTCGATGTAATCGCTGCAACTGATTATGGATATAATCCATAACAGGGTCTTGTGATATGACGGTTTTTCGTTGTAATAGAGAGAAAACAATCCCTAAAGCACTTGATCGTTCAGAAAGAGAAAAACTTCCTTTCGTGAATACTTGATGCCAATGCTCTGTTTCTGTAGTCAATCTGAATTCATTCTCTCCTGCACAAAATCTCCCAGCGTTAAACACAACATCTTCTCCAACATCAAGGGCAGGATTACAATCTTCAAAATGAGGGAGATCAACCAATAATGTCGAGGGTGCATTTGGCGCCCCTTTCACCAAAACAGTCATCAGTTCTCCTGTCTCATTAAGGAGATTAATCGCATGCTTAAAACGACTATGCACCTTCCACTTTAAAGAATCCTCGATAGAGAGGTCCTCTAAATTATCTCGATACCAACGAGCATCAATTGAACTAATATTCACCTTCATAACTTCCCCTCTCGACAATCTAGTTATGAGCTATCCGTTATCCATTATCTTCAAGATTTCTACCAAGACAATTCTTTGACTGTTTTAGATTTTCAAGACCATTTTAGGAGACAAAAAATGAAAAAAGGTAGAGAAACCCATTCAGTGCCGCCACCCCAACAATGACGCTTAAAAAGACATTTCGCCACCAAATGTAACTCAAGAGTACTAATAGTAGTGCGGCTAATTTTGAGATAATGCCTATAAAATCTGGGTTTGAAAAATTGATTTCCATACTATGAACAATCAAAACCGTCATTACGCTCAAAGGTAATGCATAGTTTAAATAACGTAAGAGATGGGAATCCAAGAGACGTTTTGGCACAAATGTGGGAAATGCTCGTAACATAAAAGTAATCACTCCCATGAGGATAATCCCAACCAGAATCGCTGTCATCGTCATATTAGCCATTATACAACACTCCCTTTTTGACTAAACACGCCTCTAAAAAGGATAAAAACCACAGATCCAATAAGCGCCATTAACAAAACATATTCAGGAATAAGCACTAACATCACACCATAAAAGAGTAAGGCGGCGATGCTTGGCCACCAGATCTTTTTACTCTTCATCTGTTCATACCATAAAATGACAAATAATGCCGGCAATGCAAATTCTAAATTAGGGATCAATCTCGCTAATTCCTCTCCGGCAATAATCCCCACAATCGTCGCGAGTACCCAGTAACTATGAACTAATACTGAAATCTTCGGGAAAAAACCTTTCTGTTGCTCTGGCGGTAAATTGGTCATCACAGAAAAACACTCGTCAGTCAAACAAAAGAGACAATACCAGCGCTTAAAACGATTTTTGGGAAGGATATCTACTAACGGCAAGGCATAAAAAACATGACGAAGGTTAATCACTAAGGTATTAACACTCATATTAAAAATACCGGCTCCTGTTGAAATAAGGGGAATTGCAGCGTATTGTGCTGCGCCCGAAAAAACAATAATAGAGATCATAATCGACATCCACCAAGGAATCCCAGCGGCACTCGCTAAAACTCCAAAAGCCATTCCTGCAGGTGCATACCCCATTGCAACCGGCGAGGTAATCTTTAATGCCTGCCGCCAACTAAATGAACCTTCCACCATTAAAACCTCTCCCCCACTCTTCTTCCCACATGATTATTAATTATTTTATTGTCTAACGCTAATGATCGATAAATTATGATATGACGATGATTATCTATTATGGGTAGCGTGCCCTATTCTTTCTTGACCGATTGCGACAACTGTTTCTCATCAAGATAATATTCTAAATAAGAGACTAAAGTTGACTCAACAGCCATCATATCGAGTTCCTTTGATAATAGATCCGCCATTTGTATCACTTCTAGCCCTTGGTAACCACAAGGATTAATCCCTCTAAAAGGGGTTAAGTCCATCTGAACATTGAGACTTAATCCATGATATACCGCCCCTTTTCGGATGCGTAAACCTAAGGCTGCAATTTTTTTACCATCTACATACACTCCCGGTGCGCTAATATCACCAGCCCCCGAGATACCGTACTCTTTTAACGTCGCAATAATCGCATTTTCTAGCGCTCGAACTAAGGCTCTAACCCCACAATTCTTCGCCTTGAAACTAATGAGGGTGTAAACCACAATTTGTCCTGGGCCATGATAAGTCACCTGCCCGCCTCGATCGACGGGTACAATCGGAATCCCCTGCGCATTCAAAATATGCTCAGGCTTGCCATTTTGCCCCTGCGTATAGACTGCAGGATGCTCGACCACCCAAAGCTCGTCTTCGGTCACTTCTGTTCTGGTTTCAGTAAACTCTTTCATGGCCTCGTAAACCGCTAAATAAGGCTGAAGTCCTAGATATCGTACTTTCATGAAAACTCTTCTTCGCTTAATCATTAACGTTGATCATTGTACCTGATTATCGGTAAATATCAGGAGAAATCATACGTTGCAAACAAGGTATTATAAAATAGGCCAAAAATTCCCCTAAAACAGACCTAATGCCTGGATACTGCTTCACTTCCTCTCTCTACCAGCATCTCTTTATGATCCTTAAAAAAAACGCTTATCCTTAAATAGAATAAGCGCTTTAAATTTTTACAAATGAGCCCATTGACTCATAGATAAAGTCTGAAAAATAGAGTCCAAAATATCTTCAAGTATTAAGAATCGGTATAGAGAAGCTCTTCATTAATCTCGCTATGTCTACCCCCAATAAAGAGATAAACCACAGGCACAACGATTAAAGTTAAGATCGTCCCTACACTCATTCCTCCGACAATCACCCATCCAATCGCTTGACGAGATTCAGCGCCGGCACCAATGGCTAAAGCTAACGGTACAGCCCCTAACACCATCGCGCCAGTTGTCATTAAAATCGGACGAAGCCTTAAGGTTGCTGAACGAATAATCGCCTCTAATTTTTGCTCTCCTTCTGCCATAATCTGATTGGCGAACTCTACAATTAAAATACCATGTTTAGTGATTAACCCCACCAGGGTCACCAGCCCAATTTGACTGTAGATATTAATCGTTCCTCCTGCTAAATAGAGTGCACCAAGCGCCCCAAATCCCGCAAGGGGTACACTAAATAAGATTATAAAAGGATCAATCCATGATTCAAACTGCGCAGCTAATACTAAATAAATAAAGACCAACGCCATAAAGAAAATGAAGATCATTGAGGCTCCTGATTCAATAAACTCCCGCGATGACCCTTGATAATCTAACATCGCCTCTGGCAATACTTCCCGAATAATATTCTCCACAATCTCGATTCCTTCCCCTTGTGAAATACCTGATTGCAAGTTCGCCGAAATAGTGACTGAACGTAGTTTATTAAAATGGCGTAAATTTTGGGGAGCAATCGTTTCATCGACAGTGACAAAATTCGATAAAGGCACCATCTCGCCATATTTAGAGCGAACATAAATCCCCTCTAAATCTCGCGGCTGACTACGCTTTTGAGGATCAACTTGTACTAAAACATCATATTGTTCCGCACCTTCCTTGTAACGCGTCACATTACGGCCTCCTAAAGCCGTCTCTAAAGTTCTTCCAACCATAGAAACATCAATGCCTAATAATGCTAGTTTCTCACGATCAACATAGACTTCTAATTGAGGCGTATTCATTCGTAAATCATTATCTGGCGAAATGAGCACCTCGTTCTCTTTCATTTTGCGCATAATCTCCGTAACCTGGCGATCTAACTCTTCGAAACTATCGTTAGAGCGAATCACAATTTGAACATCTTTAGAATCTCCTCGCTGTCCTAAAGATTGTGGATTACTGGCAAATACGCGTAGGCCTAAAGCAATATCTCTAAATTGTCTATTTAATCGTGAGGTAATCTCCATTTGTGATTCAGAACGATCATCCCAATCAGGTAAGGTCACAAATGCCAAAGCCCCCATAGAGACACCGGAGATCGTATAGACAATCGTTCCCTCATCTAGCTGATCTAACATTAGATCTTCCACTTCTGTAAAGTAACGATCAGTAAAATCAACGGTCGCCCCTTCAGGCGTGATTGCCATCACGCGAATAACCCCGCGATCTTCAGTCGGAGAAAGCTCTTCGGGGAGCTCAATATACAGCAATGCCGTAGCACCTATTAAGCCAAACATCATTAATAGTACTAAGTACTTTGCTTTTAAGACCGCCCGTAAAATAGCCTCATACAGATTCGTGAGTCCTACTAATACCCTCTCTATAAACCGAGAGATCGGCTGAAACAATTTTCCCAGTAAGGAGGCTTGACGTTGCTCCTCCTCTTCTTTACTCAATAATAACCTTGAACACATCATCGGTGATAACGTTAAGGCTGTAAATCCTGAAATCAAGACAGCAATAGAGAGTGTCACCGCAAACTCCACAAAAAGCTGTCCAATTCGTCCTTGAGTAAAGGTTAAGGGTAAAAATACCGCTGCCAGCGTAATCGTCATGGCGATAATCGCAAAGCCAATCTCCTTTGAACCGATAAATGCTGCTTTAATGGGGCGAACGCCATTTTCTATATGCCGATGGATATTCTCTAACATTACAATCGCATCATCTACAACAAGTCCTATGGCTAATACGAATGCTAATAATGTTAGGGTATTGATGGAATATCCAAAAAGATACATCACGAAGAGTGATCCTATTAATGAGATCGGCACCGTCACCATCGGAATTAAAGTCGCACGCCAATTTCGAAGGAATACAAAAATAATCAGTCCTACAAAAATTAAGGCTTCAACAATCGTTGTATATACTGAGCTAAGAGATTTATTAATAAATACTGAAGAGTCTGAGGTAATCGCAATCTTTACGCCATCAGGTAATGTCTCTTTTAATGCCGGTAACAATGCTTGTATATCTGCAGATAACGTTAAGGGGTTCGCGACTGATTGCTTGATAACAGCAACACCAACACCTGGCATCCCATTTAACCGCGGACGAGAGGTCTCTTCTACGCCGCCTAACTCCACTAATGCGACATCACTTAATCGAACAATCGGTCGATTCTTCTCTGCCTCATTATCAGCAACTTTAATAATAATATTTCGAAACTCTTCAACCTGATTTAAGTCTGTTCGAGCGACAATCGAAAATTCTTGTGTAGAGCTCTTAATTGTTCCTGCCGGAATCTCCACGTTTTGTGCTCTCAGTGCAGCTTCAACATCACTTACCGTGACATCTAATATCGCTAATTTTTGGGGATCAATCCAAATTCGCATGACCGGCTCTCGTCCTCCCCATATTGTCACACTAGCAACACCCTCTAACAGCTCAATTTGAGGTTGCACAATGGTCTCTACCATTTTCGTTAACTCAATAGCGCTATGCTCATTACTCGACAACGCTAAAATCACCACCGGGTCAGCATCAGAATCACTTTTTTGAATGATAGGGTCATCGACTTCATCAGGTAAGGATCGCTTCGCTCTTGCAACACGATCTCGAACATCATTCGCTGCCTCTTCAATATCTTTCGTTGACTTAAAGGTAATGTTGATAGAGGAGGAGCCTCGCCGTGAATCAGAGGCAATAAAATCAATACCATCGACACTCGTGACCGCATCCTCTATCACCTTCGTCACCTGAGTCTCTATAATCTCAGGACTCGCCCCTTGATAGATGGTACGAATACTAATGACCGGAACATCAATATCTGGATATTCTCGAATCGTCATTCGATCGAGACCGATTAATCCTAATAAAATGAGCACAATATTGATAACGATCGCAAAGACAGGTCTTTTGATCGAAACTTCTGACAATTTCATTATCGAACCCCTTTCTCATCATCCACCGTTTCTGTCTCAATGATCGGCAGATTCTCTTTATCTTTAGGTTTAATCTCTCCCGTGACATCTCGAATCTGACTCTGGTGATTAATTCGAACTTGCCCTGCCTTAACGACAATATCATCCGGCATTAATCCCGAAAGGATCTCCACATTAAAAGTACTGCGTTGACCAATTTCAACAGGAACTAATTCTGCTTCAAAGATCTCTGAATCTCCGATTGCTTTAGCTCGATAGACAAACTGAGCTCCCTCAGATGCAAAAATTGACTCTTCAGGAATAATAATGACTTGATAGTTCAGCGGAACAAGTAAATTCAATCGGGCAAATGAACCGGCAATTAAGGATTGGTCTTCATTATGAAATCTTGCTAAAACCGTTAAAGATCGTCCCTTTTGTTCAATTTCAGGACTGACAGCATAGACTTCTGCCGTAAACAATTTATTGGGAAAATTATCCACTGTAAAATTGACATTTTGCCCTGTCTCCACCACATGCGCCACCCGCTCTGGTATATTAAACTCTAACCGTAATTGCTCGATATTGAGCAGCCTGACAATATCAGCCCCCGATTGTACATAATCACCGAGCTCCACATTTTTAAGCCCGACAGTGCCGGAAAAAGGGGCATAAATAAAGCGACGATCATATTTCGCTTGAGCAATCGCTTCGTTTGCAACCGCTTGTTCATACTCTGCTTGGGCGATATCCCGAGCCTGTGCAGTTGATCCGCCCTTTGCCGCTAACATTCGATCTAAATTCTGTTTTGCTAATGTACGTCTCGCTGTTGTTTCCCGAAGTTCGGCCGCCTCTATACTAGAGTCTAATGCTAAAAGAAGTTCCCCTTCTTCTATTATCTCCCCTTCTTTAAAGGCAATATTGACAATTCTTCCTGATGCTTCAGGTCTAATGATCACCTCTTGATAAGGATGTAAGATTCCCACAGCATAAATTTCTTCAAACTTATCTTGAAGCACCACTTCTGATAACTCAACATCCGTGACTTTTGCCATTGAAAAGAGTGGCATTAAACCCATCCCTAAAAATCCCACTACAAATATCTGCTTTAAAGTTCTATACATCTTTATCTTTCACCAATATTGATTTGATCTGCTTGATATCTCCTCATAGGGTATATCAATACTTACTCTGAATCTCTCTTATGAAGGCTTTATAAAGCTACCCAGTACGAGATATTTTATGCCCTAAATAAGCACCACTGAAATATTCCATTGATACTTTCACGCATCTCTTTAACCCACTATGATTAATAGTGTCTATTTTAACAAAACTCTTTCATCATGCTGCAATTCATCAGTATTCAACCCACGATGACCTTAAAGTGAACCATTCTTATCTTAAGAGGATCTTAACAGCTACAAAAAAGCCCTAAAACAAATCTCTTTAGGGCTCTAAATATCTATCGATCAGGGGTTTTTATATTCATCGTGCTATCAAGATGATCATCCTCATGAACCCACTCTCGCCAAATTGCGACCAATAGCGCCATCACAACAGGTCCAATAAATAATCCAATAACCCCCATTGTTTTAACGCCCCCCACTAATCCCAAGATTGTAGGTAAGAAAGGAAGCTTAACTGAGCCCCCCACCAATCGCGGGCGAATGGTTTTATCCACAATAAATAACTGCATCGTTCCCCAGCAAAAGAGAACAATCCCTTGTGTATAATCCCCTATTCCTACGAGATAAAGCGATACTAATGTCATCGACATCGGTGCCCCTCCGGGGATTAATGCAAAAATTCCGGTAATAATCCCTAGAGTAATCGGCATTGGCGCACCTACAAAATAGTAAACCACCCCAAAAACAATCCCTTCGCCGATAGCAATAATCACCATTCCTGAAACCGTTGAGCTAACTAAGGTCGGTACAATACGGGAGATTCTCTTCCATCTTCCTGGGAATACTCGTTCTCCAATCTTATCTAATTGACGACTCACTCGACGACCATCTTTATAACAGAAAAAGAGAATAATCATCATAAACAGCAGGGTAAAGCCCATAGCGCTAAAGCTCTTCGTCACGGACTTTGTTACGGTCGCTAAATAACCAAGTTTCGCAAGACCAATCTCCGTAAAGAAATGATTAATACCATTAGGAGTTCCTAAATATTCAACCCAATAAGCGGCGATTTCATCCCCGTAGGGCAAGTTTAATACCCATGTTGGCGTTGCAATGCCGTAGCTGTTAGCTTCAATTAACCAGCTACGCAGCAAGATAATCTCCCCATATAGATAATGCACCAGCCATAAAAATGGCACGATAATCACTAAAACAATAAAAGCTGTCGCTAAAGAGGCAGAGATTAGGGTGTTCCCTCGACAGAATCGTACGAGGTCAGTATAAGGGCGCCAAGTGACAAAAGTGATAATCATTGCACCCAATGCCGGAACTAAGAACTCATGAAAGAAAACCACTCCCAGCAATAAAATCAGGATTATAATCCATTTTGCAACTGGGTTTGCGGTCAATGCTTGCATAAGTTCTTCCTTCTATTTATGGTCTATTGTTGTGTTAGATATGATCCACACTAATGACTTCGTACACTCGATTCCCACCTGGTGTTTGAATCGTCACTTCGTCATCAAGCTCTTTCCCGATCAATGCCCTGGCAATAGGAGAAACAATTGAAAGCTTATTTTCTTTCACATCTGCTTCATGTTCACCGACGATTTGATAACGTACTTCTTTATCTTCATTAACATCAAACAATGTGACCGTAACACCAAAGATAATCTTACCACTATTTGGGATCTGAGTGATATCAATGATTTGAGCATTTGACAGTCTTGCTTCATAATCGGCAATACGTCCTTCAATGAAGCTCTGCTCTTCTCTTGCTGCGTGGTACTCCGCATTCTCTTTAAGGTCTCCGTGTTCACGAGCGGTTGAGATCGCCTCAATAACCCGGGGTCTTTGTACCTGCTTTAAATCGTCTAACTCACGGCGAAGCGATTCTGCGCCAACTTTCGTCATGGGAAATTTATTCATTCTTCCTATATCCTATTATTAATTTGTTCATAGTCCATCGATAGCTCATATGTCCAGCATCATGAACTATGAACTATTTATTGGATTTTATTACCACCAACCGACGTTTTCCATATCTTTCCAAGGAGCTTGTGGCTCTTTGGGCTCACCTTTTTGCAAAAGCTCGATAGAGATATCATCAGGGCTTCTAAAAAATGCCATCCAACCATCTCTTGGAGGAACATTAATTTCAATACCTGCATCGACAGCTCTTTGGCACACTTCATAAATATCATCGACTTCAAATGCCAGATGACCGAAAGCTCGTCCAATGCCATATTCTTCTTTTGAATCCCAGTTGTAAGTTAATTCAACTTCAACATCCTGCCCTTCACATGCTAGATAAACTAACGTACATTCCCATTGAGGATATTCTTTACGACGAGTCTCTTTCAAACCTAAAACATCTGTGAAAAATTTTATAGACTCATCTAAATTCGTCACTCGAATCATAGTGTGTAAAAATCGCATAATAATTACTCCTTCTTATAAAATGACAACGGGTATGATTAAGTCTCATACCCGTTGTTCCAGCATACTATCATCTCATATGTGGCTCGGGATGAACTCCTATCCCACACACTTGATAGAAGTTTATTCAGTTTTGTCGTTCGCTTCTTGAGTCTCTGCAGCTTCAGATTCTTCTACGATAGCGGCATCTTCTTGCTCTTCTTCAGAAGTTTTCACTTCACCAACTTCTGCTTCTGTTGGTGCTTCTTCTGCCACAATATCTTCTGCAGGATCATTAGAAGCAACTTCGATACCACTCTTCGCTAAGATGAAGTCCACAGTATTCATCACTTCTTCATCCGTTAAACGTGGATCACCACCTTTAGCTGGCATCAAATTACGACCATTAATTGAACTGGCATGTAATCCATCTAAACCACGCTCTTGGAATCTTGCAGCCCAAGCAGCGTTATCGCCTGTTAATGGCGCATCGTTCAAGCCCGTGTCATGGCAGCTTGCACATAATGCGGCATAAACATCTTGTGGAGCTTTTGCTTTCACAACATCAGATACTAAATTTCCGGTGTTAACTCTTCCGTATGGGGTTAATCTCTCTTCAACTAAATCACGGTTAACCAGTGGTGTTCCCCCAATACTTTTATCCACGAGTTTCACTAAAGATGTTACTAGTACTACTAAAATCACTAGTAATGAGAGCGTTGCTAAAATGGTAAGCAACGAGAATGTAAACTTGTCTGACTGTTTTTGCACGATCTGCTCCTAGAAAATACAAGCCAATTTTTATAATTTGAATGATCCAATACCCGTCAATGAT
>JASLEF010000119.1 GCA_030151245.1 Ignatzschineria sp.
AGCCTAGATAGATCCCTTTCCCCACAAGCGCATTATGATCTTGCAGAGCTTCTATCGACGCTTCGCCGCCGCGGAGTATTAATTCTTGCCAGTGGCAATGTCGTGCATAATCTTCGTCTTCTAGACTTTCAGAACGCGCAAGGAGGATTTGATTGGGCGGAAGAGGCTCGAGAATCAATGTCTCAAATGATTCGTCAAGAAGACTTCCAAAAACTCATTCACTTTAAAGATCAAGGTCATGCTTTTCATCTCTCTATTCCCACCGCTGAGCACTATTTACCCCTACTTTATATCTTAGGATTAAAAGATAAGACAGATGAATTACTCCTTTTTAATAATCAATCTGTCATGGGATCTTTAGCAATGACTTCTCTACTCTACGCTTAAATACCGATCAAGCACCTCTAAAAATATTCTCTTCCCCGACTGATAATACCTTCCTTATCAAGCAATCTCATAAAGCTCCCTTGTCCTTACGCAATGGGAGCTTTTATTTTAATGATCAATACATTAACTTCTTCAATATAATAAAATTATCAAAAGGCTTTAAATGCCTCTTATTCATGACTTTTATTCAAAATGCTTTTAAACATCAAGATACAGATCAAGGAAAATATTACCCGCTTTTGCCATTAACCATTGCCGTTGCCATGTAGCAATGATGATAGATATTTTTAAAGTAAAACAGCGAAAAAAGTATTCACTTCCTCCTAGCCTGCCTCTTTCTACCACCACTTTTTACAAAAAAATCTGCATTAAATAATTTTTTAAAAAGATATTATTTGACAATTCTTATGCTATGTGAAGAATATACAAATAGGAACTAGTTTCATTCGCATTAGATAACCACATTCAAATAAGAGTCTTTAGCCATGTACCCACGTTCATTACTTTTTCTCGTTGTTTCTACAATTACCCTCTCTTCCACCACTTTTGCTCAAACACCTATTTGGGTGGATGAGAATACAGAAAATGCCGAAGGCATCATTACCTTGAATGAAAAGGAACAACCTTTAGTAACGATGAATCTTAGTAAAGTAATCGTTTCCGGTGCATTGAAAGAAGAGTTAGCTATTGCCGAAAGCGCTGCCACCATTGCCCACTTTGGAACGCAGGAAGTCGATCGTTTAAACGCAACCTCTCTTGCAGATCTATTAACTTATGAGCCTGGCGTGACTATAGACTTAAGCAGAACGGGAGGCCTTGGAGATGTGCGAATTCGCGGAATGGGAGAAAATCGAGTGATGCTCGCGATTGATGGCGCGCCCCTTCCAAACTCCTTTAGCTTTGGTCCATATGTCTCTATGAATCGCGCGTATTTTGATATTGATGCCATGAAGAGTATTGATATCATCAAAGGTCCGATGTCAACTCTATATGGTGGTAGTGCGCTCTCTGGCGGCATATTTATGCAGACAAAAGATCCTCATGATTTTATTCAAGAAGGGCAAAAAATAGGTGGAGAAGCGAAGATCGGTTATCGAACAGCAACAAGAGAAACGCTCCTCTCCGGAACGATTGCCGGTCATTTAACCGATAAAGTCTCGGCTTTTGGTCGCATCACTTATACCAATCCTGAAGCAAGAGAAAATCATCACGGACACGCTTCAAAAAATCATGTTATGGGACCTCACAGAACGGCGCCTAACGCTACAGATTCTGATACCTACAACATCTTAACGAAGGTCGTTTTTAGTCCCAATGAGAATCATCGTTTAAGCCTGACCTATGAAGATTTTAAGGATACGACAAACAGTACCCCATACTCTGAATTTAATAAGTCCACCAGCAGCTATCAACAGCTCTCACTCTACAACAAAGATAAAAACCACCGCCAGCAACTCGCCATCAGACATGACTTTGATATCGCAAGCCCTCTATTTGATCGCGGTTTTTGGCATGCTTATTACCAAAAGAACAACGCAGAACAATGGACCAATGAACAACGTCTCATGACCAAAGGAGATTATACGATTGAACGGGATCGCTACAACACTTTTAAAAACAAAGGATTTGGTTTAGGCGCTGAATTCTCAAAAGGTCTCGCGCAAAATGAAAGCGTTTATCACAACTTTACTTACGGCTTAAACTTCCGCGAAAATAAAGTTTCCACTACCCGCTTTGGCGATACACGTAAATTATCAGACAATCACTCCATTGAGACAGAACCTTTTCCCAATAAAAGCTTTCCGGATTCAACCATACGTGAACTTGGCATCTTCGTACAAGATCGTATTTCTCTACTAGAAGGAGAGTTTGAAGTAATTGCGGGTCTTCGTTACGATCATTACAAACTCTCGCCCCAATCAGGCAGTGCCTTTGAAACAGCGAATGCCGGCGTATTACCACCTTCCTCTATGAGTGAAGGAGAGTTTTCAAAACGTCTTGCATTTCTTTGGCATCCGACAGAAGAGAACACGCTATTTTTTAACTATTCTGAAGGATTTAGAGCGCCCACCTATAGTGCAGTCAACATGGGTTTTAGTAATCCGGCACATGGCTATACTAGTCGCTCAAACCCTCACTTAAAACCTGAAAAAAGCCAATCTTATGAGCTTGGATGGAACTATATTGATTCCTCAAAATCATTCGCCTTAACAGGTTTTTACGTCGATTATAAAAATTTTATTGAGGAGCAATCTCTCGCAGGTATCGATCCTAGCACCGGCTATATGGTCTTCCAATCAGTCAATCTTCATAAAAGCCGTATCTATGGATTTGAAATGAAGACACATCTAGACCTCTTCACCACTCAAGAGGGGAGTGGCATCATTGGCGTTAACGCAAGCCTTGCTTATGCTAAAGGGGAAGAGCGAAAAACAAAGCACCCTATTAACAGCATTGAACCCCTCACAGCGGTCATCGGGCTCGATTATCGCTATCTCGACAAACTCTATTTAAGTGCAAGGGTCAAAGCTGTTCAAGCAAAAAAAGAGGGAGATATTTCCCAAGCATCAGACCCTAGAAGCCCTAAAATTCCTCGATCACCTGGCTATGCCACACTCGACTTAATCGCAGAGTACAAACCTCAACGCGATATCACGATCAATGCCGGACTCTATAATGTTCTTAATAAACAGTATTGGTCATGGAGTGAGTGGAAATCAGCCGGATCAGCAACGGCGAGAGAACGAGCTTCTAATCCAGGATTTAATGCCGCACTCTCGATCAAATATGAATTTTAACCCCTCTTTTATCTAAAGTTGTCTCCCCCCTCTGATTTAAGAAATATGTCTCCTGCTCTTAAATCAGGGGGATCTCTATACCACAATAATAACAATGAGTTATTAAATCTCATCGATCAGCAGAAAAGGATAACCGCCTCATGATTAAGCAGCTTCTTGTCACCGTAGCTATCACCGTATTACCCGCATTGATCAATATCTCTCAAGCAGAGGATTCGACCCCTGCCTCCTTGCGAATCGTTTCAGCCTCCAATCCTCTCACTCAAATTGTTGCCGCATTAGATCGCGAGGAGCTCTTTGTAGGACTAGATAAAACGAGCCATACTAAACCTGAATATCAGCATATTCCTGATGTGGGCTATCGTATTCAATTATCGACCGAAGGCATCTTATCGCTGAAACCTGATCTCATATTATTAGCAGAAGATTCAGGGCCTGCGATGACCATTGAACAGCTTAAAAGCTCTACCACTGAAGTCGTTCAATTTGCAGAACTGAAAGATCTACCTTCTATTCAATCTGCTGTCGGTATCATTGCTGGCAAACTACAGCAAGAAGAGGATGGCAAGCGACTCAATCAAAAAATTACGCAAGATGCCGAAGATCTCCAGACATTAAGCAAGAAAAATCCGCCACTTCATGGTTTTTTCGTCCTTCAAGGTGGCAATGGTCACGGCTCTCCGCAAATTTCGGGAAGAGATACCACGGCTGCTAAAGTGTTAGAACTATTAAATATCAATAATCTCTTTGCGGATGATTATGCGAACTACCGTGCCGTCACGATCGAAAATCAGATACAAAAACGACCTGACATTGTCTTACTCGGTCATACCGGACAATTTGATCTTAAAAATGGCGGACTGAAAGAGGAAGAGATCCCCTCTTTTGAGCGTCAAACAACGGGCATGACCAATTGGCCCGATGCGTTACAACCAAAATGCGTTTTTAATGTCAATATGAGCAACTATCTCGTCTTTGGTATCCATATCTATGAAGATAATCTCAAGCTTCTCACGGCCATTCATCAATGTTTAGCGGAGTCGTAAATCATGGGTAGTCAATTTTTTGAACAATATCAAAAGCAGGTCATTAGCTGCATGCTTGCCGGACTTGGAATTATTTTCTTCGGTGCCATTTGGCAAGGTGCCATGGAGATTAACTGGTCGAATCTCTTTCAAAAAGAGAGTATTGAATATTACATCATCTGGCACATCCGCTTCCCTCGAATTTTAGCCGCTCTTCTGATTGGAGGAGCTCTTGCAATTTCTGGTGCGGTCATGCAAGGATTATTCCGAAACCCTCTTGTAGAGCCAGGAATTATTGGCGTCTCTGGGGGTGCAGCACTCTTTGCTGCAGGCACGATCGTTTTAGGAAAACATATTGCCCCAACACTATTTGCAATACTTGGCGATTATGCGCTCCCCATCGCTGCGTGTTTAGGCGGTTGGCTCGTTACATCTATTCTTTATCTCTTTTCACGTAATAAAAAAGGCGTCAGCATTAGCTCAATGCTCTTAATCGGGATTGCCATTAATGCTTTCACTGGCGCACTCATCGGTCTACTCACTTTTATTGCTAGCGAGACAGAGCTTCGCTCTCTTACTTTCTGGTCTATGGGTAGTTTGAGCAGTTTCAACTATCAGAAAATCCTCATCCTTGCCGGTGCGCAACTCATTTTTGTCCCCCTTTTATGGAAGAAAGCCAAAGCCATGAATGCCATGCTACTCGGCGAACGAGAAGCTAAACATCTTGGTATTCACGTCGAGCGCTTGAAAAAAATGCAAATCTGGGGAGTTGCGATTATCACTGGGACAGCGGTTGCCTTTGCCGGCGCTATCGGTTTTATCGGTTTACTGATTCCCCATTTAGTCCGGATGTTATTTGGCGCTGATCATCGCTTTGTATTACCGCTATCCTATCTTTTGGGCGGGATTCTACTCATTGTCTCCGATAGTTTCTCTCGCACGATTGCTGCCCCTAGCGAAGTTCCAATCGGCATTTTAACCGCCTTTATTGGCGCACCCTTCCTAGGGTATCTCGTTTATAAACAAGGGAGATCCTAGATGTTTCATATTCAAAACCTCTCTTTAAAAATTCGTAAAAAGACCTTAGTCAACATTCAAGATCTTGAGATCAAAACGGGAGCTTTTACCGCATTAATTGGTCCAAATGGCGCCGGAAAAACCACTTTGTTAAATCTTCTTTCAGGCGATTTAACGGCAAGCTCCGGCAATATCTTATTAGATGGGCAAGCCTTGGAAGATTACACCATTGATGAACTTGCGATAAAACGATCGGTATTACCACAATCTGAACATATTCCTTTTGCCATCAAAGCTCGCGCCATTTTGCTCATGGGCGTCATGCCGTATAACATTGCTTTTAATCATCCGCACGTATTAACCTTACTCACTGAAATTAGCGAAATATTGGAGTTAGAGCCACTACTCGATAACGCTTATCAGACCTTATCCGGTGGTGAACAACATCGTGTGCAAATTGGGCGTGTTCTCATGCAAACGCTATTCTCTCGAGAAGATTCCCCAAAACTACACACCCGCATCATGCTCCTCGATGAACCTTTTAATCATCTCGATCTTTATCATCAGCAACAACTATTACGCTACTTTAAATCTCTCACACAACAAGGTTTAACCATTGTTTGTGTGATGCATGATATCAACCATGCGTTACAAACTGCCGATGAATTAGTTTTACTAAAAAATGGCATGCTACAAGGCTGTCATACACCTGAAGAACTATGGAATTCACACAAGCTTCATCAACTATTTGAGGTTGAGTTTATCACTCTCAAACACCCTGATGATGCGAACTTTTCAACACTTGCTTTTAGAATTTAACCCTTTTCTAACAGAAGGGATCGTTTCACGGGAAACATCCTTTGTAACCATTCGACATTTAAGGAGAAATCAGAGATGTCAGATATAACAACAAAAAATGATTTAATGCAGATCTATACGAAACAACAAGCAGCAGATGATTCAAGAACCCATCTTTTGAGTAATTTTAACGGCGTTCTATCAACCGTCATGCGCGATACACTTGATCTTGAAGGGTATCCTTTTGGCTCAGTAGTTCCCTTTTGCTTGAACCAAAATAATGAAATCGTGGTATTGATCAGTGATCTCGCACAACACACCAAAAATATTAACGAAAACCCGAAAGTATCGATTACATTACACAATATTGATCAAGACAATATTCAAAAGGGTTGGCGCTTAACCATTGCCGGCGATGCACAAATGGCGGCAGCCGAAGATGTTGAGTTCCTTGCAGATCGTTACGAGCGTTACTTCCCAGAAAGCCGCGGTTACCATGAAGTCCATGATTTCAATTTTTATGTGATTAAGCCAAAGAAAGGAAGATATATCAATGGATTTGGTGAAATTCATTGGGTTGACTTTGATAAAATTGTCCAACCCTCAATTTTCGATGCCCAAACAGAACTCAACATGATCACCCATATGAATGAAGATCATAAGGACGCATTAATCCTCTTCCTCCAAACCCGATTCAATGTCTCAAACCCAGAAAAAGTACGCATGACACAGATTGATCAATACGGTTTTGCTATTGCCCATGACGAAAGAATCGAACGCTTTACCTTTGAAAAAGAGGCAACGAACCCGACCGATATCCGCATATTTCTTGTAGATATGGTCAAAAAAGTACGCGCAGCTTAACCTCCTTTACTGCGCTTACACAACAAAGCCAAGAAGATCAATGTTCGCTCACATATCATCTTCTTGGCTTTTTCTGAGAAACAGATACTGTTGAATAACAGATTTCATTCTTAAAATTAGTGATGAATCATCAATGATGCTTGATAATAAATATGAAGTCTTCTAGTCTATCTTCTCCTAATACAATCTATAATAAAGAATAAAAATAAACTGTGATGTAGAAATTATTTAGACATATTGTCAGAAACTCTTTAACAAAATTTATCAAGTTGAATGAATGCTACCTATTAAATCCACTAAAGCAATCAAACTATAAATTTAATTATCTCTCATCATAGCTCACAACTAGCTTTTCACTTGCTGCTCTCGCTTGACATGTCAATGCATATCCTAATTCAACATCATCCGATTCAAGAGTGAAGTTTTTATCCATCGTAACACTGCCTTCAATGACTTTTCCGCGACAAGTACTACAAACGCCAGCCTTACAGGAATAAGGAACATCTAATCCTTCCTCAATTAACGCATCTAAAATAATATCATCTTCACTAATTTTTAGATTGTGCGTTACACCATCTAAAATAACGGAAATCGGAATATTCTTTTCACGGAGCTGTTCATGAACAATATCTGATTTCATGCTATTTTTAGTGTGATACTCAGGATCAAAACTCATAAATCGTTCAGTTTGAATACGATCCTTTTTCACCCCAAGATTTAATAATGTTTCTTCAACAGTATCGATCATCTCCTCAGGTCCACAGATAAAAACTTCATCCATGCTTTTAATAGGAAGAAAACTATTGACGATCTCTTCCACCTTGCCTTTTGTAATTCGACCTTCAAAGAGAGGCACTTCCTGTGCTTGTCTTGAGAAAATATGGATCAAGGTTAAACGATCAGAGAAGCGATCTTTCATATCTTGTAATGCTTCATTAAACATCACCGTATTTACATGTTTATTGCCATAGACTAATGTAAACTTTGAAATAGGATCCTCTTCTAAAGTTGTTGCCATTATTGCAAGAATAGGCGTAATACCAGAACCAGCAGCAAATCCAACACGATGAAGTGCTTTGGGCTTTCTTACCATAAACTCGCCATTTGGTGGCATAACTTCTAATACATTGCCTTCTTCCAAATAAGTACATGCCCAGTTGGAAAAAAGTCCATCATTAACAGCTCGAATTCCTATACTAATTTCATTACTTTGATTAAGTTGACTTCTTGGGCTACAGATTGAGTAAGTACGCCTTACCTCTTCATCTTGGATATTTGTCTTTAAAGTCAAAAATTGCCCCGCTTGAAAGTCAAAATTGTCTTTAACCTCATCAGGTACAAAAAATGTCACAGCTATAGAATTATCTGTTTCCGGATGGATATTTTTTACTGCTAATGAGTGGAATTTAAATCTATGACTCATATCACGATTCTCCTTTACGCTTTTTAATGAGGCTTAAAATAATCAAATGGTTCAAGACAGCTATCGCAACGATAAAGTGCTTTACAAGCTGTAGAACCGAACTCTGATACGACATTAGTATTCTCAGAATTACAATGTGGGCAACTGACGATATCATCAGCATGCAATCTCTCTAAAAAAACAGCTTTCATACAATCAGAAGTTTTTCGTACAGGAGGTGCTATGCCATACTTTCTAAGCTTCTCTTTGCCTTCTTCTGTAATCCAATCTGTTGTCCAGGCCGGAGATAAGGATAATTTCACATTAGCATCAAAAATTCCATTTTGATCTAGCGCAGCTTTCACGTCAGCCTTAATCTGTTCCATCGCAGGGCACCCGCTATAAGTTGGGGTAATAATGACAACCCATGAATCGTTTTCTTTATAAACTTCTCGCAAAATGCCAAGTTCTTTAATAGAAATAACAGGAATTTCAGGATCTTTAACAGATTCTAATGCTGATAAAATCAAGTCAACGTTTTGATCTTGAGTATTTCTTTCTTCTTTCAACATAAGCCTTACCAACTTCCATTCGGATAACTGCGTGTAATGTATTGCATTTCCGCTAATAATGGTCCTAAGTATTCGGAATGATAATTCATTTTACCTTGGGGGATAAATCCATGTGCATCTGGGACAGCTAGTGTTGCCTCAGCGACAGTAATATTCACGGCCTCTTCCCAAGCATCTTTTAATTTCGTTGGTAAAACCCCATACTTTTCTTTATCAGCACGTACTTCAAAAGGTGTCTCAACCCAAAACTCTTGCGTATAACGGAATAAGTTATTCAAAGCATTTTGCATTTTCTGATGTGAAAGCTCAGTTCCCCCACCTAAACGCTGCACCCAACCACTAGAATGCCGTAAATGATAACGGGATTCTTTCAATGATTTTGCGGCAATAGCACTCAGTTTTTCATCATTTGATTCTAATAACTCTCCCCACAATAGAACCATCAAAGTGCTATAAAGGTAATTACGGATAATTGTAAATGCATAATCGTTATCCGCATTCATATAAGAGGAGTAGGTTTCATGATGAGGCAATTCCATTAATGTATAGTTACGAAACTCCCGCTCATTACGAAAGTAAGCCAAACTATCTTCTGTAGCATTTCCACCTTTAAGTTCTGCTGCATATTGATAAAGCATGCGAGCCTGCCCTATTAGATCTAAACTAATATTCGCCATGGCTATATCTTCTTCTAAGACAGGTCCTTGACCACACCACTCAGCATTTCTCTGCCCTAAAATTAAGGCATTATCTGCCAAATGCACAATATAGTTATATTTACTAGAAATATCCTTCATGACTGACATTACATATACCCCACTTTTTCCGGAATTTCATAAAATGTCGGATGACGATAAACCTTATCTTTAGATGGCTCAAATAATTCATCTTTATGTTCTGGCTGACTGGCTGTAATCAGTTTTGATGGAATCACCCAAATACTGACACCTTCCTGTCTACGAGTATAAACATCCCTCGCCATCTCTAATGCTTGTTCTGCATCTACAGCATGTAAGCTCCCACAGTGTTTATGCTCAAGCCCTTGCTTACTACGAATAAATACTTCCCATAATGGCCATTCTTTTAATTTAGGTGTCATATAATTTCTCCTCTGATGCCTCTATAAGGCTTTATTATTTTAATATTGAAAGGTATAAAAAAGATTAACTAGCCTGTAACTCGATATCGATTCTTGACGCGGCATTTTTTTCAGCATATGCAAGAGCTGCATCCCTGACCCAAGCTCCATTCTCATAGGCTTTCACACGAGTTCTTACTCGATCTTCATTACAAGGTCCATAACCTTTAACAGTATCCCAAAACTCATCCCAATTAATTTCCCCAAAATCATAATGACCACGTTCTTCGTTCCATTTTAAATCTGGGTCCGGAATACTAATTCCAAGAACTTCTGCCTGTGGGACAGTAGCATCTACAAATTTTTGACGTAAATCATCATTAGTAAAACGTTTAATCCCCCATTTCATACCTAACGCACTATGGGTACTTTCACTATCTGGTGGACCAAACATGGCAAGACAATGCCACCACCAACGATTCATTGCATCTTGAACCATCTCTTTTTGCTCATCCGTCCCTTCCATAATGGCAAGTAGTCCTTCATACCCCTGTCTTTGATGGAAAGACTCTTCTTTACAAATACGAATCATTGCACGCGCATAAGGACCATAAGAACAGCGACATAAAGGAATTTGGTTCATAATTGCAGCCCCATCTACTAACCAACCAATAATGCCTACATCAGCCCATGAAAGTGTTGGATAATTAAAAATAGAACTATATTTAGCTGATCCATCATGGAGCTGTGAGAGTAACTGATCTCGACTAACACCTAGTGTTTCTGCAGCAGAATAAAGATAGAGTCCATGCCCTCCTTCATCTTGCACCTTTGCTAATAAAATCATTTTTCGTTTTAAACTGGGCGCTCTAGAAATCCAGTTAGCTTCTGGTAACATCCCAATAATCTCACTGTGCGCATGCTGGCTAATTTGCCTAATGAGCGTATTTCTATAAGCATCTGGCATCCATTCTTGTGGTTCAATGCGTCCATCAGCATCAATACGAGCTTGAAATACATCCATTAATTTAGGATCTTCATTCTTTGTGACCTTCTTGACAGCTTGCTTCTGCTGATCATCAGGAATACTTAAGGCTTGGGTATACATACACTCCTCCTAACTATATATAATTGAATATTAATTACTTCTCTTTTCAAGAGTGATATTTTTACTAATAGTGGTTTTATATAAATTTATTCAGTCATCCACGAAGGAGATCTTTTCTCAAAAAAAGCATTCATTCCTTCAGCTGCTTCTTCTGTATTTCTCTGAGTAGTAATACGCATAGCTGTTTCATCAATTACCGACTCATCGAGTGGCATATTTCCGATCACCTGTATTAACTCTAAAGCAGCAGCTTGTGCTTTTGGCGCGCCGACTCTTAACGCTTGCACCATCTTCTCTACAGCATTATCTAATTCTTCTATTGGAACAACCTCATGCACCAACTGTAGTCGATGAGCCTCAATCGCATTAATAATTTCAGCCGTCTGGAAGTAACGCATAGCAGCCCTTTTTCCAATAGCTCTAAGCACATAGGGACTAATTACAGCTGGAATAATTCCAAAACGAACTTCTGAAGTTGAAAATCTTGCATTATCACTTGCAATGGCAATATTACAAGCAGCAGCCAAACCAGTTCCCCCACCTAATGCAGCACCTTGAATACGAGCAATAGTTGGTTTAGGGAAATTTGCTAATTTATATAACATCGTAGCAAACTGCTTCGCATCCGATAAGTTATCATCATTACTCATAGAAGCCGCTCGTTTCATCCAATTGAGATCTGCTCCTGCTGAAAAATGTTTTCCTATTCCTGCAAGTATCAATACCTTAACGTCACGATCGCTTTCCAATTCAGCTAACACCTGCGTTAACTCCCTGATTAAACATTCATCAAAAGCATTGTAGACATCTGGACGATTCATCCAAATAGTGACTACTCCTGCCTGTTGATCAATTTTCAAAGTTTGATACGTCATGAAACTATCTTCCTTAACATTATAAATCTATTGATTATTAAAATTTGGTTTACGCTTTTCTATAAAAGCATTAATTCCTTCTTGGATATCATCAAATGCAAATGTGCTATGAAACAACCTACGTTCAAACATTACCCCATCTGATAAACTTCCTTCATAGGAATGATTAATAGACTCCTTAATCATCATGACCACCGGTGAAGAGTAACTTGCTATCTCTTTAGCAACTGCTAGACTTTTCACCATTAATTCTTCTGAAGGATATATACGTGATATTAATCCTAATCGATCAGCTTCTTCCGCACTTATCATTCGACCTGTGAGGCACATATCCATAGCCTTTGCCTTGCCTATAGCACGAGGTAGCCTCTGAGTGCCTCCTGCTCCCGGCATAGTGCCAAGCTTAACTTCTGGTTGCCCAAATTTTGCAGTATCGCTTGCTATAACTAAATCACAAAGCATTGCAAGTTCACAACCTCCACCTAAAGCGAATCCAGATACAACCGCTATAAGAGGCTTACGAATTTTCCGAATACGATCCCAATTACGTGTTACAAAATCTTCCTTATACACCTTTGCAAATGTAAGTCCCTGTAACGCATCGATATCGGTCCCAGCAGCGAAAGACTTCTCACTACCGCAAATTACCATACAGTGAATTGTTTCATCTTGATCAAATCGCTCTAACTCAAAGACAAGCTGATCAATCAACTGATCATTAAGAGCATTAAATACATCGGGTCTATTAATTCTTAGTATCCCAACTCTTTCCTCTCGAGAAACTTGTAATATATCTGGCACAATGACTCCTATACTCGCTCAATAATTATGGCAATTCCTTGCCCAACACCTATACACATTGTGCAAAGGGCATATCGTTTTCCTGTTCTTTGCAATTCATACATCGCTGTTGTTACAAGTCTAGCCCCACTCATACCTAAAGGATGTCCCATTGCAATAGCTCCACCATTAGGATTAATACGAGGATCAAGGTCATCCAAATCAAGCCCTCGAATTACTGCAAGAGCTTGAGCAGCAAATGCTTCATTTAACTCGATGACATCAATTTCATCTAAAGTTAATCCTGTTTGTGCCAATACTTTTTGAACAGCTGTAATAGGTCCAATTCCCATAATATCTGGACGAACACCACTTGCAGCCATTCCAAGAACCTTAGCTTTTGGAATTAAGTCATATTTTTTCACTGCGTCTTTCGAAGCCAACAATAGCGCACAAGCACCATCATTTACTCCAGATGAATTCCCCGCCGTTACGGATAGCTCTTCACCATTGATACCTCGAAGTTTACCGAGCTTTTCTAAGGTACTATCAGGTCTTGGGTGTTCATCTATTTCAAAAACAAACTCTTGTTTACGAGGAAGTGTGATCTTTACAGGAATAATCTCATCCTTAAATTTTCCTGCTTGCTCCGCAACTCTCCATTTTTGTTGGGAGTTATAAGCAAAGATATCTTGATCTTCCCTACTAATTGTAAATTCTCTTGCTACATTATCCGCGGTTTCCGGCATTGTATGAGTCCCATAATCCGCATCTAATTTAGGATTAGGAAAGCGCCAGCCAATTGTAGTGTCATATATTTCAGCTGAGCGCCCCCAAGCTTGAGCACTTTTTCCTTGAACAAAGGGAGCTCTAGTCATACTTTCAACCCCCCCAGCGATAAAAAGTTCCCCCTCACCAGCTTTAATAGAACGCGCAGCCAGTCCAATCGCATCCATACCAGAACCACATAAACGATTTACCGTAGTTCCCGAAGCACTAATTGGCAATCCTGATAAAAGACCTGCCATACGAGCAACATTTCGATTATCTTCACCTGCTTGGTTAGCACAACCAAAAATAATGTCATCTACCTTCTCCCAATCTACTCCAGGCACCCTATCTTTTAGAGCTTTCAATGGGATTGCAGCTAAATCATCTGCTCTAACGGAAGCTAAAGCCCCACCATAACGACCAATAGGTGTTCTTACAGCATCACATATATAGGCATCTTTTATTACTGTCATGACTTTTCCCCCCTTAATAAAGTCTTCTATTATCAATCACTCGAACAGCCTTTCCTCCAGACCGAGGAATCTCACCATTTTTCACGATATTAATAGTGGCTGATACCCCAATATTATTTTTAATTAACCTTTGTAGTTCTTGAGCGGCAATTCTAGAAAGAGACTGTTGATCAGCATTCCGAGCGGCTTCCTCTTTCAATTCACATCTCACTTCAATAGTATCCAAAATACCTTCACGATTAACCTCTATCTGATAGTTCCCCGACAACTCTGGTAATCGGTAAATATATTCTTCAATCTGAGTTGGGAATAAATTCACGCCTCGAATAATCAACATATCATCAATACGGCCTTTCAAAGGCCCAATTCGTCTAAATGAACGAGAGGTACCTGGCAAGATACTTGCTAAATCTCGTGTTTGAAACCGAATTACTGGGAATGCTTGTTTCGTCAAAGAAGTAAATACTAGCTCTCCAACTTCCCCATCAGGCAAAACTTCTCCCGTTTCAGGATCTAATACTTCTGCATAAAAATGATCTTCCCAAATCACTAGCCCATCTTTAGCTATTCCACACTCGGATGCAACACCAGGTCCCATAACTTCAGTTAAACCATAGATATTCACCGCATCAATTCCTAGTAATTCTTCTAGACTTTTACGCATATCATTAGTCCATGCTTCCGCACCAAAGATTCCAACTCTTAAAGGAATATCTTTCGCTGAATATCCTAAACGGGCAAGTTCTTCAGCTACAACAAGTGCATAAGAAGGTGTAGACATAAAGATGTTACTTTGAAAATCAATAAAAGATTGCACTTGTCTTTCCGTATTTCCAGCAGAAATAGGTAGAACACTTGCACCTAATCTCTCAGCACCATAATGTGCGCCTAACCCGCCTGTAAATAAGCCATATCCATATGCATTTTGGAGAATATCCCCTTTACGCCCCCCTGCGGCATAAATAGACCTCGCCATTAAATCAGCCCAATTATTAATATCATCTTGTGTATAACCCACAACAACAGGTTTTCCTGTTGTCCCAGATGAAGCATGAAGTCGGACAATTTTCTCTTTAGGAACTGCAAATAACCCACCTAAAGGTACATCTCTTAAAGCTGTCTTATCCATTTTTGGAAATTTACTGATATCTGCTAATGTCTTGAGATCATCAGGATGAACGCCTATTTCATCAAATTTTTCACGATGATATGGCACGTTATCATAAACATGATGCAATGTTTTTTTTAGTCTATCTAACTGAAGTGACATAATTTCATCACGACTTGCATTCTCAATTGCGTGTAATCCCATGGTACCCATGATTTACTTCTCCTTATCCTCATTTATTGGAGCTTTCAACCATCCCATTGATTTTATTTTATTATTTAATGGTGATAATCGAAAACTTTATTTTTAATTAAAAATTATAAATACATCCTTTTTTTTATTTTCAAAAGCAAATTCTAAATATATTTATTTCACTTAATTTTTTAAAAACTATTCAACATATTGTCCTGGAATCACTCGACTCTTCCCTCGGAATACAGCAATGATATCTTCATTTTGGTTATAAATAATGACATCATAAATTCCATTTCTGCCGATTTGCGCTGTTGTATCCGCAACCGCAGTAAGCTCGTCACCTAAAAATGCCGGAGCCATAAAATCAATGGAACATCCTGAACCTACAGCTTTTTGATTACGGTTATTACAAGCATATGCAAAAATCGTATCTGCAAAACTGAAAATAACTCCCCCATGACAAGTTTCGTGGCCATTAAGCATAAAACTTTCTATTGTCATCTTCCCTCTTGCCGTACCAGGAGTTGTTTCTAACAACTGAATATTTAGCTTTTTCGGAAATGTTTCTCGCTCACGCATTAGTTCCACACACTTTACTGCTAGAATCGACTCTCGTTCAGTTTTATCTAATTGATCCTTAGTCATAAAAAAATTCTCCTAAATAAAGTTTTTGCTGTAACTTAGGGGACAGGCGATAACGTGCATCTCCATAAACTCGATGTAAGTTTTTTAAAACTGTCACAACATAAGAAATACCAATCTCATCTGCCCATTTTAAAGGACCTTTGGGATAGCCAACACCAAGCCTCATCGCTATATCGACATCTTTCACTGCACTTACATTTTGGTTCACAACATCAGCGGCTTCATTTGCGAGCATTGCGATTGTACGCATAACTAATAATCCCGGCGTATCTTCAAGTTCAATCACTGCTTTCCCTAAGTATGTAAATAACTGTACAAATTTTTCGAGATTTTGATCTGAACACATTGGACTCCTAGAAACAGCGAGTGTTGTTACAGATTGATAATCAATGGCTAAATCAAGCATTACAACTGATTCATTTTTTGTATAAAATGCTTGTTCTGCTGCTGTAACGCCTGTAGTGATGTAGCATGCAATGTCATCCAAGATTAATAAAACATCTTGATCAGCTAAGGCCTTCTTATGAACTTTAACTCCATTACCTTCCAGGATCTGTTCCCATACCTCATAAAAATCAGATTGAGTATTAAGAGTTATTGAAAAAGATGATACTCCCCCTTCCATTCTCATCAGTCTCTCTGATAAATCATCTCTTGGGATAATCTGCTGAGCTTCGTCATATTCATAAAATCCTCGACTGACTTTTCGCCCATAATAACCAGCATCTACATATTCTTTTTGCAAAAGTGAGGGTGAGAAACGTTCATCATAATAATAAGCAGACCAAACTGACTCTGTTACTGCATAATTCACATCATTACCAATCAAATCCATAAGCTCAAATGGTCCCATTCTAAAACCACCAGACTCACGCATTACCCTATCTACAACGGCAAAACTTTCCTTCGTTTCATTTAATACTCGCATCGCTTCTGTATAAAAAGGTCTAGCAACACGATTCACAATAAATCCTGGTGTTGATTTTGCATATACTGGTGTTTTACCACAAAATATTGCCGTATCGTATAATTGCTTTGCCACCGCTTCTGATGTTGATAATCCTTTCACAACTTCAACTAGTGCCATTAAAGGTGCTGGATTAAAAAAATGCCAGCCTGCCAGGCGGTCAGGAAACTTTAATGCCGAACCAATCGCTGTGATAGAAATCGATGACGTATTTGTCGCATAAATAGTATTCACTGCTGTAATACTTTCTAACGTTTTAAATAACTGTTGCTTAATTTCCAGATTTTCAATAATCGCTTCCACAATCATTGATGTATCTGACAGCTCGTCCAATCCTGAAACTGCTTGTAGGGATAAAAGACTTTTATCGCAATCGTCTTGAGTGATAACTGCTTTTTCTACTAATCTTTCAAGTCTTTTTCGGATAGATATGATAGCTGCACCACTAAGATCAGTCTGCTGGTCATAGAGTAAAACCTGATAACCTGACATTAATAAGATCTGGGCAATTCCTACCCCCATGGTGCCGGCACCAATCACCCCAACTTTAGTCCCCACAGGTAAATGATTCATCCCATTTTCTTTCATCTCTTTATGCTCCTGTGAATTGAGGTTGTCTTTTCTCTTTAAAAGCTGTCACTCCCTCTTTAAAATCTAGGCTACGTCCTAGTTCTCCCATGGCTTTAGCTTCTAGATCTAACTGTTGATCCAACGTATGAACTTCCCCTAAAGAGATCAATGATCTGATCTTAATGAGCGCTTTTGTCGGCATTTTTTCTAACTTACTTGCTAATTCTTTTACTTCTTTTTCAAAAGAATCATCCTCAATCACTTGCCAAATCAATCCCCACTCAGCTGCTTTTTCCGCACTAAGTTTATCTCCCAACATTGTCAGCCCCATTGCTCGTGGTAATCCTATAAGCTTTGGCAAAAACCATGTTCCACCCGTATCAGGGATTAATCCTATCTGAGAAAAAGACTGGATAAAACTTGCTGATTTTTTAGCAACAACTATATCGCATGCAAAAGCCACTGAAGCTCCAGCACCTGCAGCCACCCCGTTCACAGCCGCAATCGTTGGTACATTTAAATTTCTAAGTGCCAAAATTAAGGGCTTATATTGATTTTTAACAACAGCTTCAAAATCTGGAGCGTCACCATTTTCTAAAAATTGAACCTCAGGTGCCCCAAGATCTTGCCCAGCACTGAATGCTCTTCCTGACCCTGTTAATACTAGAACTCGCACCGTAGGATCAGCATTCACTTTGGTGAGTGCCTCTAAGATCTCTTGATGCATCTGCAAATTAAAGCTATTAAGTTTCTCTGGATTATTAAGGATCAGCATTGCAATCCCTTCCTGAATTGTGAAGTGAATAAATTTAGCCATTATTGCACTTCTCCTACTTCCGGATGTCTTCTTCGTTGCACCACGTGGAACCGATTAGCAACAAACGCTGAGTTTGCATAAGAAGCATTTGCAGCAGGATTTCCTCCCGTTCCATGATAATCAGAATAAGCAGAGGATTGATTCACAAACACACCTCCAGTAAGGTTTATAGAAAGCGCAACCTTAGAAGTAATTGTGGCCGCAATAACATCGTCAATTACTGACTCATCAGTAGAATAAACACCGACTGTTAATGCCCCCTTTTCTGTCGTTAATCTTTCAGAAAGCGCTATCGCATCTCTCGTATCTTTCGCTTTTATCATAAAACTGATAGGACCAAACTGTTCACTATCGTAATAAGCATTAGACTGATCAACTGTGAGCATCACAGGCGTGTAAACTCTAGCATCAGGATAATCAGGATGCTCTAATTTCTCTGAAGCCAATACAACTTCTCCCCATTCCCCCGAATTCGCCAGCTGAATACGAGCTGCTGTTGCTTCTGAACCTATTGCACCTAACACTGCAAATGCAACTTCTGGTTTTGAAAGGAATCTAGAAACTGAAGATGCTAAGTCTGCTGCGACCTCCTCAAAAGTCTTATGCCCCTCATCTGTCTCAATTCCTGTTTCAGGAATAATAATCGCTTGAGTTGTAGTACACATCTGCCCTGAATAGAGTGATAACGTAAACGCAAGATTGCGTAACATTGCCTTATATTCATTGGTTGAATGAATAATAATATTATTTACACCTGCTAATTCAGCATAAACCTGAGCATTAGTAGCATGTTGTATTAACCAGTTTCCAAACTCATTATTACCGGTATAATCAATCGTCTTAATTTTAGGATGGCAAGCTAATGCCTTAATCTCATCATGATTTTCAACAATTGATAAGGCTACTAAATGCGGATCAAGACCATTTTCTTTTAAAACTTCTTGTATAACACGAATCGTAATCGCAATGGGTAATATTGCATTAGGATGTGGCTTTAAAATGACGCCATTACCTGTAGCAAGTGAAGCAAATAATCCTGAATAACTATTCCAAGTTGGAAATGTAGAGCAGCCTAAAACCAGAGCCACTCCACTTCCTACAATCTCATAATGCTTTTCCATAACTAATGCCGGATGCTTTCCTTGCGGTTTTTCCCATACACTTGTTTTTGGAATAAAATCCTGTTCACGATAAGCATATGCAACTGCTTCTAGCCCTCTCTCTTGAGCATGAGAGCCTCCTGCTTGGAATGCCATCATCCAGCCTTGACCCGATGTCATCATCACAGAATGTCCTATTTCAAAACTGCGATCATTCAATCTCTGTAAAATTTCCAAACAAATTCCAGCTCTAGCTTTATATCCTATTTTTCGCCATTGCTTCATGGCCTCACTACTCGCTGCTATTAACTCTTCATAATCAGACACAGGATAAGTAACACCTAGTGCCATGCCGTAAGGTGACTCCTCTGAACCATGCCAACTATTCACTGCAACCTGGTCAATTTCAAAGGCCTTATTTAATAAGCTTTTAAAAGCTTCTTCTCCTTCTGCTGCTGCATTTTCACCGTATACAGATCGACTTGGTAGCTCGTTGTAGTGAGCCCAAAATCCTCGCTCTCCAATCACTTCAACAGCTTTATTCAATGTAGCTTTATGCTTATCAAAAAGTACCTCTAACATATTTTATTATTCCCCTAAGTTGTAATTTCCGAAATTTTAGACAAAAAGATGCAACGCATCCTTAAGTGAATTAAGTAATGCGAATAAAACGACTAATAGAATCTCCTGAGAATCTCTTGAAAAATAAAATCTAATATATAAAACAGATAAACATATATAAGACATATGAAATATGTGAATTGTTTTATAACAATAGACTTAAAAGATTAGTGATTGCTAACCAGCCTGATCTTATTGGTAGATTTTCATTTATGCCAGATAGACGGCTAAATAGTCATTCAGATTTGAATTTTGCAGATTGAACTTTGAAAACAACATAAAATCCTCCAATTTATCAATGCTTATTTTCTGAAGTATTCCCTAAGACAGCATCGATTTAATATCTAATTACTAGCAATAATTTTTTTAATTTTTTATAGTTTTAATTTGTCAAAAAAATTAATTATTGTTTATTTTATCCTCACCATTAATACTAAGCAGTAAATAATCTTTGTCAACAATTTAAAGATTGCTATTAATGTAAATTCACCTAACCTATTAAATGTATTGAGTATTACTAACATCTCAGGAAGAAGGACTATGCAAAAAATATATCACAATACCTATCGCCTATCCCTTAAACTCGCAAATAATCCATTAAAAGAAGTGCATACTTATCTTATTAAGGGTGAGTCTAATTCACTTTTAATTGATACTGGATTTAACAATGAAGAGACTAAATCCCGAATATTAAAGACCTTAGAAACGCTTGCAATCCCACTAAAAAACTTAAAAATTTTCATTAGTCATCTCCATGCGGACCACTCAGGTTTAGCCACTTATTTTCATCAAAAAGGCTGTGAGATTTTTGCAAGTAAAGCTGATGCCGAAATAATGAATAAAATTATCGATGGAAGCTTTGAAGCTATCTTAAAACAAAATATTACGCTACTAGATTTAGACAAATATCACATTGATAAAAACACTTTACCTTCATCTGACTCCACAAATACAGACCCTATTCATTTTACTATTTTGAAGGAAAATGATGTTCTGTATATAGGCAATCATAAACTACAAGTCATTGATGTTTCAGGTCATACACCAGGAATGATCGCGCTCTATGACCTACAACACAAAACACTATTTGCAGCAGACCATATTCTTGATCAAATATCACCTAATATTGCTTATTGGGGAGATGAGTTTTCTTCATTAAAAATTTTCCTAGAAAACCTCAAAAAAATAAAAAATTTAAAAATCAATACCATATACCCATCCCATCGAAATGAAATGAAAGATCATCCTAGGCGAGCTATAGAACTTATTGATCACCATCACGAACGTTTAGATGAAGTCATGACAATTTTAAGCAATGAGGAAACGGCCTTATCAGCTAGCGATGTGGCAGAAAAAATGAAGTGGGATTTTAGAGCTCCTTCCTGGCAAGATTTCCCCAAACCTCAAAAATTTTTCGCCACAAATGAAGCTATGGCTCACTTAGAGTTCTTACATCAACAACAAAAAATCCACAAAAAAATATCTAAGGATATTGCCTATTTTGAGATCTCTTATTCCACTCCTATCTCTTAGATTTATTTATAAATAAATCAAGAAAAATATAAAACTGTAAATATTATTAGACAAATGGTTAAAATTCATCCTAATATGATCTCACCGCTGTTCTAAAAATGATCAATATTCTGATCAAGTTACAATAATACCAATATAAAAAAAGCGGAATAAAACCATAAAAACAAAATCTTAAAAAATATAACTTTTTTATCTAGGAGGATAAAATGGGGAATAGCCATGTTTATATAAATCAGGTGGAAGAAAGAAAACGTACTCGTAGAGTTGCCTTGGCAACTATAGTCGGTACGACTATTGAATGGTATGACTTCTTCATCTACGCTAGTGTTGCAGGATTAATTTTCAATAAACTCTTCTTTTATCCCGCAGGTCCCACTGTAGCAACAATTCTTGCCTTTGCCTCTGTAGGAATTAGTTTTTTATTTAGACCTTTAGGAGCTTTTTTAGCTGGACACTATGGGGATAAACTTGGGCGTCGAACTATTTTAGTTGTAACTCTAGTTGCAATGGGGCTAGCAACTGCCCTAATAGGTCTTCTACCCACCTATAATTCTATAGGCATTCTGGCCCCAATTTTACTAATTATCTTAAGAATTATTCAAGGTGTATCTGCGGGTGGAGAATGGGGTGGCGCTGTTTTAATGGCTGTTGAACATGCTCCTGACAATAAACGAGGCCTTTTCGGAGCATTCCCTCAAATGGGAGTACCTTTAGGTCTACTACTTGCTTCTGCCGTATTTGCAATCATGAGTGGTTGGATCTCTCCGGGAGAAGCATTTGTCGAGTGGGGATGGAGAGTCCCTTTTCTATTAAGTATCTTACTTCTTTTTTTAGGCCATTGGATTCGTAGCTATGTTGATGAAAGCCCTATTTTTGAAGAAATTAAAGAACGCAAGGCAAGCACTAAAGCCCCTGTTATTCAACTCTTTAAAAAACATACTCCTTTAGTAGTATTAGCAGCTCTCGTATTTGCAGGAATTAATGCTCCTGCCTATATGACCACAGGAGGCTTTATCCAAAGCTATACAACTGATCCTAATGGCCCTTTACAAATGGCTAGAACGCCAATATTAATTGCTGTCACAATCTCTGCTATCGTTTGGATATTCTTTACTTGGTTTGCGGGTTATATTTCCGATAAAATTGGTAGAAGAAAACTCTATATCATAGGATGGTTCGTACAGTTTATTGGCGTATTTTCTCTCTTTCCATTAGTTGATATAGGGTCTTTAGAGAGTGTCTTTGCTGGCCTTGTAATCTTATCCATTGGTATTGGTTTAACATATGGTGCACAGGCCGCTCTCTATGCAGAGCTATTTCCCGCATCTATAAGATTTTCCGGTGTATCAATCTCTTATGCTCTAGGCTCTATTCTCGGGGGGGCTTTTGCTCCGATGATTGCAGCGTGGTTAATTGCTGCAACTGGCACTACCGGGGCTGTCACAATCTACCTAGCGTTTATGACTAGCCTCGGTCTAATCGCTACTTTACTTCTGAAAGATCGTACCGGAATTCCGCTTGGTCCTGATCATGAAGAATTACAAAATATCAGTCCAATATATGGCATTTCAACTCCTGCCCAGATCATTTCTGAAACCAAAAATGAAGATATACCAACCTATAGCTTCATAACTAAAAGTTAACACTAAAAGCATTTAAGATATTTTTCAAATATAAAGCCGATAAAATATTTATATCATTTTATCGGCTTTATAGTTTCAACATCATTAAATTAACAGATCCCGATCAATCATCACAATAAACCAGCCTCTTACTATCACAAAAAATATTCTGATAAAATCGCCTCTATTGCTTCATACTAACTTTCTTCTCTAAAGATTGATGCCACTCCTGAATCGAGCAGATTTCTGCTTGGTCTAGATTCTTGACGCTTTCACTAATAGCTAAAGCTCCGGCAATCGTTGTGTAGAGTGGCACTCGTAAGTTTACAGCTGTTCTACGAATCGTATGACTATCTTGA
>JASLEF010000148.1 GCA_030151245.1 Ignatzschineria sp.
CCGCTCAAACAATTTCCGAATCACTTTGTAAACTAAGGAGTTTTCAATGACTTTTGATACAGACTTTACTTACCGTATCCCTAAAACTGTTGGTGATACTTTAGACGCGTTTGAAGTTGTTGCAGCAAAACCAGGTTTTAATCTTCCTGAAGAAAACGGCGTTTCAGCATTCGAAACAATTACTGAAAAATCATTCGAAGGTAAATGGAAAATCATTTACTTCTACCCAAAAGATTTCACATTTGTTTGCCCAACTGAAATTGTTGAGTTTGACAAAATTGCGAAAGAATTTGAAGACCGTGATGCAGTTCTCATGGGCGGATCAACAGATAACGAATTCTGTAAATTAGCATGGAGACGTGACCATCCAGATTTGGATAAACTTGGTCATTACTCATTTGCTGACCCTGCAGGTGAATTAGTAGACATGCTTGGCGTACGTGATGTTGAATCAGGTGTTTGCTTACGTGCAACATTCATCGTTGACCCACACAACGTTATCCAACACGTATCTGTAAACCCAGACAGCGTTGGTCGTAACGTTCCTGAAGTTCTTCGTATCCTCGACGCACTTCAAACTGACGAACTATGCCCATGTAACCGCCCAGTAGGTGGTGAAACTCTTTAATTCTTTATTGAATTAAAACGGGTAAAAAAACGAAACCTTTTGGAGCAATCCAAAAGGTTTTTTTATTCCTATTTCAAAATAACTCAGGTAGCCCCAACCCCCAAGCTCGAGCGCGCTTAGGACTCTGAATTATCATCCTTTGACTTCTTACTTAAACGGGTACGCTTCGCCCGAGGATGCGCCGCATCAAATACTTTAGCTAAATGATTAAAATTCAAATGCGTATAAACTTGTGTTGTAGCAATGTCTGCATGCCCTAAGAGTTCTTGTACTAAACGAATATCTTGACTTGACTCCAGAACATGCGTTGCCATAGAGTGACGCAATAAGTGCGGATGCAAATTAATATTTACACCACTCTTCTCAGCATAAGCTTTCACTCGACGACTAATCTGCCGGTCTGACAAAGCCCCCCCTTTTTGGGAGATAAAGAGCTTTCCGTGTATTACTGTACTACTTCCCTCACTCAGCCACTCCTCTCGCACCACAAGCCATTTTTGAAGCGCTTGAAGAGCTTTATCACCTACCGGTACCAACCGATCCTTTCCCCCTTTACCATCGACGACTTGCAACATCTGCTCCTTAAAGTCAACATGTCGCAACTCTAATGCCGCAATCTCAGCCAAACGCAAACCACTCGAATAGAGCAACTCTAAGATAGCAAGGTCGCGAATCTCGAGGTCATTCTCCGGCACACGGTCTAAAATCTGATTTAACAGCTCCGCTTCCACGACTTTTGGTAAACGTCGCTCTTTTTTAGGGGGGGAAATTAGACGAGCATAATTATAGGCCACAACACCTTGCTCATATAAATATTGATAAAAAATTCTAATCGATGCTAAGTGCGTCTCTAAGCTTGAACTGCTTAACTTCTTCTCTCCACCTTCAATAGGCTTTTTCGCACGAGCGATAATATAACTTCGCAACACCCTATCATCACAAGCTGCCCAATTATCAATGCCCTCTGTCATTAAAAATTGAATTAACTGCGCTAAAGCAGACTGCTTTACTCTGACGCTATGTTCACGAAAAGTCAGGCGGTATGTTTCTAAAAACAGATTCGCCTCTGTTACCAGAGGCGATTGTAGTTCTATCATCAATGAAGATCTCTTATTCTTAATGTAAACCTAAAGTTCGACGTAAATTTTCAATTGAGAACATTTCATCAAATTTATCAGCTTCCATTAAACCACGCTCAAGAATCACATCACGAACACTCTTACCTGTTTTAGCACAGATACGGCCCACGATATCCCCTTCACCATGCCCAATAATAGGATTGAGATAGGTAATGATCCCAATCGAATTGAGAATATAGTTTAAACAATAGGATTCATTAGCTGTAATTCCTGAAATACAACGATCCTGCAGTGATGTACACGCATTTTTTAATAACATCATTGACTCAAATGTCGCTTGTGCCACAACGGGCTCCATCGCATTCAATTGTAATTGCCCTGCTTCTGCGGCCGTTAATACTGTAGTATCATTCCCAAAAACTTTAAAACAAGCATTATTCACCGCTTCTGGTAATACAGGATTTACTTTTGCCGGCATAATGGAACTACCCGCTTGAAGCTCAGGAAGATTGATCTCTTTTAAACCCGTTCTAGGTCCTGATGAAAGAAGTCTAAGATCATTCGAAATTTTCGAAAGCTTCACTGCAAGACCTTTTAAGGCACTATGGAAGTAAACAAAATCTGCTAAATCCGAGGTTGCTGCGATAAGATTACCTGAAGGCTCAAAAGGGAATCCTGTGATTTCTGAAAGATGTTTTGCCGCAATCTCAGGATAACCTTGAGGAGTATTAATCCCTGTACCGATCGCGGTTCCGCCAAGATTGGTCGCTAGAAGAGTCTTGCGAGCCATCTTCAAATAATCAATTCCCGTTTTAATTTGAAATGCAAATGCCCCAAACTCCATCCCTAAAGTCATTGGCACTGCATCTTGAAGCTGAGTTCTCCCCATTTTCAAGACATCTGCAAACTCTTGTTCTTTCTCTTTCAACCCTTGATATAGATAATCAGCTGCTTTAATTAATGCCTCAGACTCTTGGTAAAAAGCTACTCTCATCCCTGTAGGATAAGCGTCATTTGTCGATTGAGATTCATTGACATGATCATTAGGGTTAATAACATCATAACGCCCTTTCTCATAACCTAAACTCTCAAGCGCCAAGTTTGCGATCACTTCATTCACATTCATATTAAGTGAAGTTCCCGCACCACCTTGGAATGCGTCGATTGGAAAATGCATATAGTACGTATCATCCTTCATTAAAAGATCACAAGCTGTAATGATTGCGTTCCCAACTTCAGGTTTAATCGTGCCTAAATCCATATTCGCTTTTACGGCGGCTTTTTTTACTGCTGCTAAACCATAAATAAATTGTGGATTATCTCTGTTCTTTTGGGTTGAAATGGTGAAGTTATTGATTGCTCTTTGGGTGTGAATGCCGTAGTACGCATCGCTTGGCACTGATAATTCCCCTAACAAATCAACTTCTAACCGGTAACCCATTTTCTTGTTCTCCACTTTACGAATTAAAATATTTTCCTTGTTTTACGTCTCTTAAACGCTTTTTATCCCGACTTGTCACATTATCTGAGTGGGGCGAAGGGGATAATCGTCGAATCTCACTTTCGCGCGCTCGTCTTTCAATACTCTCTTGTGTTTCCTGATACATGGTCGTCGCAACAGATGCAGGACCTCTCTGCTCAATGAGCAAGCACACTTTAACCTCGTAGATCATTTGCAACTTACGAATCGTCACTAAATCACCTACAATAAGATTTCTGGCAGGCTTTGCTTCAACACCATTTACTTTCACACGCCCTTTATTCACTTCATCTGTTGCCAGACGCCGTGTTTTATAAAATCGGGCTGCCCATAACCACTTATCTAGACGCATAAGCACTATTCACTCTATTTTGTTATATTAGATCGAAAAAAAAATTGCAAGCTTTAACATAAAAATAGCCGTATTAAATACGGCTATCATCTTCTAACTATCTATTTTGGCACCTTGAGAGAGAATCATTATCTTTTATGATTCCTTACTTTGCTCATCATCCGATAAGACGATATTCAACTCTAAGACGTCACAATCACCCTCTCTATCCATAGCAATATTGATTTGCTCAGAATCTACAGGTAAATATCGCTTCACTACTTCCAAAATATCTCTTTGAAGGTCTTGCATAAAGTCGGGATTACCTTCCATATTCTTTACTCGTTCATGAGCAACGATAATCTGTAAACGCTCTTTTGCAATGGATGCCGTATTTGATTTCTGGCGCTTACCAAATAACAATTTAAACATCATTAGCCTCCAAAAATACGTCCAAAGAATCCTTTCTTAGGCGCTTCAATAAAACGGTGAGGAAGATCTTTGCCGAGGAATCTCTCAACAATATCATTAAATGCTTGTCCTGCATCTGATTCTTCATTCATAATCACAGGCTCACCTGAGTTAGAGCATTGAAGCACAGCTGTAGATTCTGGCACAACCCCCACTAATGGAATGCCTAAAATATCAAGAATATCAGTCACAGAAAGCATATCACCACTTTCAGCACGACTAGGATTGTAACGATTAATCACTAAATGCTGATTAACCTCTTTCCCTTCCTCTGCCTTCTTCGTCTTACTCGCTAAAATACCTAAAATACGGTCTGAGTCTCTTACTGAAGAAACCTCTGGATTAGTAGTGATAATTGCATCATCAGCAAAATACATTGCCAGCTGTGCGCCTTTCTCAATTCCTGCTGGAGAATCACAAATAATAAACTCAAAGCCCATTTTATCGAGCTCTTTCATCACCGTCTCAACACCTTCCTTCGTCAATGCATCTTTATCACGCGTTTGTGATGCCGGAAGAATATATAGATTATCAAGGCGACGATCTTTAATTAATGTTTGTGCCAATGTTGCCTCTTTATTCACAACATTCACAAAATCATACACAACACGGCGCTCACAACCCATAATAAGATCTAAATTACGAAGCCCCACATCAAAGTCAATTACGGCTGTTTTATGACCATTTTTCGCGAGCCCTGCCGCTATGCTCGCACTAGTCGTTGTTTTTCCTACGCCACCTTTACCAGATGTCACAACTACGATTCTTGCCACTCGTCGCCCCCAAATAATAAAATCCATTGATCCATTTTAAAATCAATGCTTGTAAAACTCTACTTATTCACCAGTGAACTAGTGATGGTAAATAAGTTAACTATTTTAATAGCCACTCTTAAATCTATCATGATTAATCACATTATAGTGAGCACTATCAATGGTCTCTATATCCCTCAATACTTTATATATTTGCATATCGAAAATATTGAAAATACCGAGAAATGATTTCAGCTATTAAAAAACAATTTCTTTTTCAAAAAATCTTAATGCTCTTAATAACCTACGATCTGATTATTTTAATAAATATATTAACAATCCTTTGATTCTATACCTTTATCTATTTTAGGCAAAGGCTATTAGACTCTCATTAATATAACTATTTGTATAAATATTCAAATAAAACTACCAAAGCTACTTAATAAGCGCTTCAATCTTAATTTCATCAGCCTCAAGATAAATCTGAACCATCTTGCCGCGCAATCTTTCAGGAATATCTTCTTCCATCTTATAAAAACCAGCAATAGATACTAACTCTGCCTCTAATGATTGACAGAAAATTCTTGCAGAACGATTCCCATGAATTCCTGCAAGCGCTCTTCCTCGCAATGCACCATAGATATGGATATTACCATCGACCAACAGTTCAGCACCTTCATTCACTGAATTCACGACGACCAAATCACCGCTGACAACCGAAAGTTGTTGTCCTGATCGTATTTGCTGGACATGCATTGTCGTCTCAACGGCAGTTTGCACTTCTACAGGCAAAGAAACAGGCTCATCAACCACTTTAACCTCTTCCTGAACAACTTCTTCTTTCGAAGAGCGGGCCTTTGACTTCATTCCTGTATCCGCCAGAATAGCCCATCCTGCAGCCTTTGCTTTACCTTCTAGGTCAGCATTCACATTACGTAACCCAACAGGAATAAGATCCCGCGAAGTTAATAAGTTTTTAAGCCAATGCAGATCTAGATTATTACCGACTTCAATAGCAGAAAGATCCACGATAAAAGGAACCCCCTTAAAAAGCTGAGGAGATTTATCAACCTGTGTTGATAGATCATCTTCTAATACTTTTAAGTCTATCCCCTTAAGATAAAGAACCATCATCGCTGATAGTTCTCCCTTAATTTGAAATATTTTATTCTGTGTCATATGTCACTAAATAATCGTTATTAATTAATGATCGTGACCATCAGCATGAACATGTCCATGTGACATTTCTTGTTCTGTTGCATCACGTAACGAAACGACTTCAACTTCAAAGTTTAAGTTTTGGCCTGCTAAAGGATGGTTTGCATCTAATTTGATCTTTTCATCTGAAACTTCAAGTACTCTGAACGCTTGCATTTGACCATCTGGCGTTGTACCTGTTACCTGCCAACCCACTTGCACTTCTTCATCTTCAGGAAAAGCTGAACGAGGTACTTCAATAATGAAATCTTCATTAGACTCGCCATAACCCTCTTCTGGAGAGACGCTAAATGCAAGGGTTTGACCCTCTGTTGCACCTTCTAATGCTTTCTCAAAACCAGGAATCATCATTCCATGACCTTGAATAAATTCTAACGCATCTTGACCTTTGTTGGTGTCAACAACATTACCTTGATCATCTGTTAATGTGTAAATAACGCCAACTACTTTATCTTTTGCTACTGTCATTGAATGTTCCCTTTATCAATTTTACGAGTATAATTATGGCTTAACACTATACATTAATCTGTGCTCTAGATAAATGATTAAATCCTCACAATTTGAGCACGCGCAACATCTTTTCACTATTCACTCACAAAATTGTAATAAATTATGAACGCACAACAACAAAAAGAAGCCGTGGCACAGGCAGCATTAAAATATATCCCTGAAGATAAGATCTTAGGTCTTGGCACGGGCTCAACAGTAGATTGTCTTATTAAACTTCTTCCTACTCTCCCCTTTAAAATTAAAGGAGTTGCTTCCAGTTCAGAGCGTACTTCTAAACAAATTGAAGCTTTGGGGATTCCAGTAGTTGATCTTGCAGACATTACAACTATTGACACCTATATTGATGGTGCTGATGAAATTAATCATAATCTCGCAATGGTTAAAGGCGGAGGCGGAGCATTAACCCGTGAAAAAATTGTGGCCGCTCATGCAGATCAATTTGTCTGTATTGCTGACGAATCAAAGCTCGTTGAAACATTAGGGTCATTCCCACTACCCATTGAAGTTATTCCCATGTCTGCAGCTTACGTCATTCGCAAAATGGAGCAGATGGGGGCAAAAGCGAAAGTTCGTGAGGGCTTTATTACAGACAATCACAATTTAATAGTCGATGTCGAAGGTCTGAAGATCACTAGCCCTATCCAACTAGAAGCTTCTATTAATCAAATTACCGGCGTGGTCACTAATGGTCTATTTGCAGCTCGTGGCGCTGATGTTCTATTAATGGCAGATCAGGATCTTAATATCCGCACGATTACTAAAAAATAATCTTCATTCATAAGAGATCAAAAGATGAATAACTCCGAAATATTTAAACGTTTTTTACTCCTCTTTATTGTTGGCGTTCTCGTTTATTTCGCTTGGATTATTTATCGTGATAGTCGAGAAACACCTGAGTTTGAATCCACGGATCCACAACTTGAACTTTATCAATATGAAGTCATGCGTTATAACCAAGATGGGTTTCTCGAGTATCTCTTAGAAGGAGAGGTCCTCACACACTATGAAGATGAGAGAGGAAGCGAGCTTACCCATCCAAAATTATCCCATTATGAGCAAACTTCTTTTGTCGAACAGCAAAATGAAATGCCTGTTGATTGGCAAGCAGAAAGTTTAATGGCCACCATCTCCGAAGACAAGAGTCTCGTGACCCTGAACAAAGAGGTGGTATTGCACAAGCCAAATCTAAAAGACCCTCAAAATGCTATAACTATGGCAACTGAACGTCTCTATATTCACGACCGTGGGGAAAAAATTTCTTCTGATGTTTTTGTGAAAATTACCACTCCTTCACGAACAGTTTCTGGCATGGGCGTGGAAGGCTTTCCAGATAAGGAACAGTTCACCATCCTCCGCGATGTCCACTCAACATTTATGACTAACCAGGAGATACCGAATGAATAACCGATTGATCGCCCCAAACCTATGCCTCAAAAGTCTCTCTCTAGTACTACTGTTAAGTGCCATCAATGTTGCGGTAGCACTACCTGAGGACCGAAAACTCCCCCTCGATATTAATGCCGATTGGTCAGAATTTAGTGGGGGTACTCCCACAGGAATTTATCGTGGCAATGTCGTTTTAACTCAGGGAAACCTCAAAATTACAGCGGATGAAGCTATCTTCCAACTAAAAGATGGGGAGTTAGAATATATTATTGCAACTGGCAACCCTGTTAAGATTAAAGATCTTCCCCAAGCAAATGGAAGCTGGATTTACGGGGAAGGCGGATCATTGAGCTACTATCCAAAACGCCAAGCCTTAGAACTTGAGAAGAATGCTAAAATTGAGCAAAACAAAGATACCGTTTCTGCCAATAAGATTACCTACAATCTCGAAACAAGAACTATTAATGCCGAAAGAAATTCTAAAGATCGCGTGCATTTCACCATCCAGATGGAGGGGAGAGATTAATTATGCGCTTAACGACTCAGAATCTTATTAAACGTTTTAAAAATCGAACGGTAGTTAATGGTGCCTCTTATCATGTCAATCAAGGAGAGATCGTAGGACTACTTGGACCTAATGGGGCAGGAAAAACAACCAGCTTCTATATGACGGTGGGATTAATTACCCCAGATGAAGGGGAGGTTTTCTTAGAAAATCGAGATATCACTCAAAGCCCTATGCATGAGCGAGCGCAGTTAGGCATTGGCTACCTACCACAAGAAGCCTCTATTTTTCGAAAAATGAGTAGCCGAGATAATATTCTTGCTATCTGTCAAACACGGCAAGACTTAAACAAAACAGAGCAATCTGAGCTTGCCGATCAGTTACTAGAAGATTTTAAAATTACTCATATTGCAGACTCTCTTGGAATTTCACTCTCTGGCGGAGAAAGACGGCGTGTTGAGATTGCTCGTAGCCTAGCATTAAACCCGAAATTTTTACTCCTTGATGAACCCTTTGCCGGCGTAGATCCTCTCTCAGTTGCAGATATCCAATCGATTATTGTAGAGCTATCTGAGCGGGGAATCGGCATTTTAATTACCGATCACAATATTCGAGAAACCCTCTCTATTTGTGAAAGATCCTATATTTTAAGTGCCGGAACGGTGATCGCGGAAGGAGATACTGAGCTTCTTCTAAACCATGAAGATGTGCGTCGCGTCTACTTAGGAGAAAATTTCTCACTTTAAAATTGAGGGCGCCTACCTCAACTTTTAAGCGATTTGAGCTTTTCAATATCGCATTCAAACAGATAAAGGAAATAATATGAATTCGACCTTCTTTTTTTACGACTTAGAGACTTTTGGTCTGAGCCCGAAAGAAGATCGGATTGCTCAGTTTGCCGGCATTCGTACAGATGAAGACTTTAACATTATTGGCGATCCTATCAATCTCTATTGCCAGCCACCAGATGATTACATCCCCGACCCTGAATCTATCTTAATTACCGGCATTACCCCACAAGAGGCTCGGGAAAAGGGCATTTCGGAAAAAGAATTTGCAACAAAAATCTGGCAGGAGTTCTCTCAGCCTAATACTTGTATTTTAGGTTATAACAGTATTCGTTTTGATGATGAGATGATTCGTTATCTATTTTATCGTAACTTTATCGACCCTTATGCCCATCATTGGCAAAATGGAAATTCTCGCTGGGATCTCCTAGATGTCGTCAGGGCGACTTATGCATTTCGTCCCGAAGGCATTCAATGGCCTATAGATGATGCAGGAATAGTCAGCTTTAAGCTCGAAAATCTCTCTAAAGCTAATCAACTTCATCATGAAAAAGCGCATGATGCTCTGAGCGATGTCTATGCGACAATTGGCATGGCAAAACTCATAAAAGACAAACAGCCAAGGCTTTTTGATTACTACTTCAAATATCGCAGAGCAAGAGATCTCAACAACCTGATTGATTTACAAAATTTCACTCCTCTACTACATGTTTCAGGGATGTTTGGGCAGGCTAGAAATAATCTCTCCATGATCCTACCGATACTCTTTAATCCTCACAATAAAAATGAATTAGTGAGTATTGATTTAATGGGAGACATTTCAGGACTACTCTCCTTAGATGCCACAACAGTTAGAGAAAAGATCTATACCGCTACCGCTGATCTTGCGGAGGGAGAAGCAAGAATTCCACTTAAAGGCATTCACCTCAATAAATGCCCGATTTTAGCCACTACCAAATTACTTTCGACAATGCCTTCTCATACCATTGATGAAGCGCATTGCCACAAGAACCTTCAAACTCTGATCGAACAAAAAGAGGGTATTCTTTCCAAGATTTTTGAAGTTTACAAACCCCCAAGAACTTATGACTCCGATCCTCATAGCGAACCCGTGGAATCTTTGCTTTATCAAGGCTTTTTTGAACGGCAAGATCGCCAACAAATGGATCTCATCCCGAAAATGGATGGGCAAGAACTTCTGCAATATGACTTTTACTTTCATGATCCAAGAGTTCAACCACTGCTTTTTATCTATCGTGCGCGCAATTATTTCGAAACCCTCTTTGACGATGAACAAGAGGATTGGAAGCGTTATCTACTGATGAAACGGGAGTACTTTAAAAACAAATATCAACAGAAGTATGAATCTCTACTTCAGCATTCTCAACAAACAAAAGAGAATGACAAAATCGCTTTATTAGAATTCATTAAAAGTGAGTATCAGTGACTGACATCCATTTAAAAATCGCATCTTGCAACCTTCAAAATCTTAATGAGCATTCTGCCTTACATAAAATCGAAAATTTTATTCTCGCGCTTCACAATGAACTCAAACTCCCCGACATCATTGCCTTGCAAGAAATCGGCGCTGAAGCCGTTAACGAAGAAGGGGTGGCTATTGCCAGTATTGCCGCCGTTCTCATTGGAGAGATCTATACCAAAACGGGGGTATCTTATCAATATATCGATATCCCGCCACAGCAGAACTCTACGGGTGGCGCACAAGATTTTAATATTCGCCCCGCCTTTTTAATTAAATCCAATATTATACTTCTACAAAAATATGAGATCGGCACCGAAGACCCCGCGTTCAAAGGGGAGGAAAGCCTTCAGTTTAAAGCATCTCGTAACCCATTAGTAATCAGTGTTCAAAAGGAATCTCAAACATTAACACTCATCAATTGTCATCTTAAATCACAAAACTCTCGAACAAACCAAGAAAAAAAGATTGCCAAAAAACAGCGTAATCAACAAGCTGAGATTATTCGCAATCATTACCAAGCTTTCCCCGAAAATAACCCTATCATTATTCTTGGTGATTTTAATGACACCCCTAATAGTGACACTTTAAGTATATTAAGCAATGACAATATGATCTCTATCTGGTCCCAATATCAAGGCCGACTTTATACAACAAAACATCGAAATTGCCCTATTGTGATTGACTATATTCTACTCTCAGAAAAAGTATCTTTTATTAATCCACAAGTTCATCATATTAATACTAATCTTCAATATCCTCATCGCTTCTCGGATCATGATCCTATTTCTGTTGAAATTAGGCTCAAAAATGAGGCGCTATAACAAGATATTAAGAAGAGAGACATGTCGATACTCAACTACTTACTGCCAAGATTCTGTACAGTTTGTCAAAGAAGAACAGATCCTCATATGGATGATAATCTTTGCGATCAATGCCACGATACTTTAAGGCATCCTCCTAAAATATGTATCTTTTGCGATACAGCAGGATCTTTTCTGTGTCATTTATGCAAAAAAATAACCCCTCAGTTACAAAAAGTCCATGTTTCGTTTCAATATGAATCTGCCATTAAAACTATTATCCAGCAACTCAAGTTTTCTCTAAAACCGTATCTAGCAACAACTATTAGCAAGCTTGTTTGGCAACATCATATTCATTTCTTTGAGAGTCTTCCTCAAGATACGACCATTATTCCTATGCCTAGCGGACGATTTAGAGTCGCACAAAGAGGATATAATCCTGTTGCACTCATTGCTCAGCAATTAGCTAAGCTTTGTAGCTTTCGCTATAACGAACATTATCTATTGAAATCTGCTTTCTCTATTCCCCAGACAGAGCTCTCTCGACAAGAAAGATTACACAATCTTGATAACCATTTCTGGCTAAACTCTAAAATAAAGAATACCCCTGCTTTTGATTCTATCCTATTGATTGATGACGTTATTACTACCGGAAGATCTTTTGAAAAGGCTATTGAAAAACTGCATAATCCTCAAACAAAACAGCTGTTTGGCCTGCTTATTGCGCAATCATAGTTTGAAAAAAGAGCTCAGTTATGTAAGACTATAGATGGTGCGTTCCTGTTATGTACGAGCGTTTTTTTCACCATACACCTCTTGATCCTAATTTTAATATTTTGGATCGCCGATATTAGATCTTGGTGTGCAAGCTGATTTAGTTCAGAAGCCTAAAAAGGTCTATAAGGTATCCACTTGAACGTACGCGTTCAAGAGTCTTGGTGACTTGCAACCGACTACTACGGGGCGCATCTTTTTTATTTTATTGAAAATCAATAGTTCGATACCCCTATTCAATAAAATATTCAAATAGCAATAAAAAAAGCACTCTTTATAGAGTGCTTTTTTTATTCTTGAGAGACTATATAAATTAGTCTACTTTAACTTCTCTAACTGCAGTGATTTTTACATCAACACGACGGTTTTTCGCACGGCCTTCAGCTGTTGCGTTGTCGAATGTATAGCTGATGCCTTCGCCTTTTGCAGTAATCACTGAAGGGTTAACACCTTTCTCGATTAAGTAGTTGCGTACAGCGTTTGCACGACGATCTGAAAGACCTTGGTTGTATGTAGCGCTACCAACTGAGTCAGTGTGACCTGTAAGTTCGATTGATCTTACGTCTGCTGCATTTTTAACAAGTTCTGCTGCTACTTTGTTAAGTAACTCACGACCTTGTGGACGGATCGTTGATTTATCGAAATCAAAGAATGTATCTGCTGAGAAAGTTAAGTCTTGGATAACAATTCCACATCCTGGAACACCATCTTTAACTAATACACAGTCATTTTGACGATCTCTTACAAATTCACCTTGTCTATCAACTAACGAATCTGTAGCTGCTACAGCTGTAGAAGTCGCGAATAGACCTGCTAATGCAGCAATAACTAATTGCTTTTTCATATAAGTCTCCACTTAATTACTAATTAAAATAAATGTATTACAGACA
>JASLEF010000189.1 GCA_030151245.1 Ignatzschineria sp.
ATAAAGGAAGTGTACAGTTATGAGTCAAGCCCCTAAATATAAACGTATTTTATTAAAGCTCAGTGGTGAGGCCTTGATGGGAGATGGGGATTACGGGATTGACCCAGTAACGATTGGTCGTATCGCCGATGAAATCAAAGCCTTAAACCGTATTGGTGTTGAAGTCGGTGTGGTAATTGGTGGTGGAAATATTTTCAGAGGGGCAGGACTAGCAGAAGCAGGAATGGACCGGGTAGCGGGTGATCATATGGGAATGCTAGCGACTGTCATGAACTCCTTGGCGCTTCAGGATGCATTAGAGTCACGAGATGTATATGTCCGAGTGATGAGTGCGATTCGAATTAATGAAGTGTGTGAAGATTACCTTCGTCGTCGTGCGGTCCGTCATCTTGAGAAAAAACGGGTGACAATTTTTGCAGCAGGAACGGGAAATCCGTTCTTTACAACAGACTCAGCAGCAGCGCTTAGAGCTATTGAGATTAATGCCGAGATTATGTTGAAAGCAACAAAGGTTGATGGCGTTTATACGGCTGATCCGATGAAAGATTCTACCGCGACCCGTTATGACCACATTACATTTACCGATGCCTTAACACAAAATCTTGGGGTTATGGATGCAACGGCACTAGTGATGTGTCGTGAAAATAACTTGCCGATTAAAGTGTTTAATATCTTTAATGAAGGCGATTTGATGAAGGTTGTGAAGGGCGATAATGTTGGCACGCTTGTGTCAGAATCAGCGCCACAATAAGATGTGTGCTAAAATTATTGCCATTCAAATACCGATAAGAAATGATCAGTTAATGGTAACTTTTAAGGTAATTATTTAGTTAGAGACGCTCTCGTGGGATACATGGGAGCGTCTCCTTGTTTAAAGAAATTGGAGAACAAAGTTATGACACAAAATATTATTAAAGATGCAAAAGAGCGCATGGACAAATCAGTGGAAGCATTAGGTAATGCTTTAGGGAAAATCCGTACAGGGCGTGCACATATCTCAATTTTAGATCATATCGAAGTCGAGTATTACGGCGGGATGGTGCCACTAAGTCAAGTAGCGAACTTAACAGTACAAGATTCTCGCACATTAGGGGTTGCACCATGGGAAAAAACAATGGTAGGACCTATTGAGAAAGCGATTATTAATAGTGATTTGGGCTTGAATCCTGCAACGACAGGGACTTTGATCCGTATCCCTCTTCCTCCATTAACTGAAGAGCGCCGTAAAGATTTAGTGAAAGTTGTAGGCGGTGAAGCGGAGCAAGCAAAAGTGGCTGTGCGAAATATTCGCCGTGATGCCAATAACCAGATTTCAGCAATGGAAAAAGCGGGAGAAATCTCTGAAGACGTTCAACGACGTACGGAAGATGAAATTCAAAAATTAACGGATGCGACGACGAAGAAAATAGAAGAAGTGCTTGCAGGTAAAGAAGAAGAGTTGATGGAAATCTAATCTAAGGGATTATTGTGGGGACAAGCAGAGCAAAATGTCAGCATGTTGCCATCATTATGGATGGCAATGGACGTTGGGCAGAAAAAAATAGTTTAACGCGTGCATTAGGTCATCGGGCAGGCGTGAAGGCTGTGAAACGAAGTGTAGAATGTGCTATTAAACATGACATTAAAGTGTTGACAGTCTATGCCTTTTCAACAGAGAACTGGAAAAGACCCGTTGAGGAAGTCTCTTTCTTGATGGATCTTTTTTATCAAACTATTGAAGGACAGCTAAGATCGCTTCATAAAGCTGGTGTTAGACTCTCTTTTATCGGAGATTTGTCTCCACTTTCTGATCGCTTAAAAATAAAGCTTCTGAATGCTGTTGAATTAACGAAAGACAATACGGTATTAGACCTTGTTGTCGCGATTAATTATGGTGGTCGTCAGGAGATAGTGAATGCATGTCAATCACTTGCACAGGAAGTGATTAATGGTGATTTAGGGATTGAAGAGATTACAGAGGAACGTTTTGAACAAGCATTATCTCTGAAAGATCATCCGCCTGTTGATCTGTTAATACGAACCAGTGGTGAGCAACGTGTGAGTAACTTCTTATTATGGCAGCTTGCTTATGCAGAGCTCTATTTTACAGATTGTCATTGGCCTGATTTTGATGAAAAAGAGTTTGAGGCGGCATTGAGTGAATATAATCGGCGAGATCGTCGGTTTGGTGGGAGATAGCAAAAAATGAAACAGCGAATTATTACCGGCGTTATTTTAGGGGTTGTGGCACTTTTAGCCATCGTGTTCCTTCCGACAATGGCGTTTGCGCTATTGCTGTTTTTAGTATCAATGATTGGTTTAAATGAGTGGAGTAATTTATTAAAGCTCTCAGCTCTTCCTAAAAAAGTCTATTTAGGAGTAGGAGGAATAACGCTACTTGTAGTGACCATTGTCTTGATTGCAGGCTCTAAAAGCTCAGGCATGGATCATGCTGCACTGGCACGTTTTGTGATGGGAAATCCCATTATTTATGGGCTACTGATTCTTATGGCATTTTTTTGGCTCTGTATGCCATTTTTACTCTCTATTCATGCGCGTAAACCTTTGGGACTATTAACGAGTCGTGAATTTTTATTTGTTGCGAGTATCTTATCACTAGCAGCATTAATCATTACTTTGGTCACTCTACAACAAGGTCTGGTACTGCTTCTGTACTTGATTTTATTAATTATTATTGCAGATAGTAGTGCTTACTTTGTGGGGAGAAAGATCGGTAAGCGTAAATTAGCACCGACAAT
>JASLEF010000003.1 GCA_030151245.1 Ignatzschineria sp.
TGCAAATTTTTTTGCAATTAAGGGAATCTCATAAGCTCCAGGTACCCAGGCTAGTGTAATATCCTCTTCTTTAATACCACTTCTCAGTAACCCATCTTTTGCCCCATCTATTAATTGCTTTGTGATCAAACTATTAAACCGACCTGCCACGATAGCAATTTTTTTACCCTGAACTGATAACTGACCTTCTACGACTTTCATAATTGACTCCATCTTATTTTAAATAAATTAATTTTGAAAATTGATAACTTAAAAAGCGCTGTTTTATTGATTAAATAATGTCTCGCTATTTGAATTTGGCTAATCGAGAACTAACCCATCAAAACTTGACCTATATCAAGTTTTGACACTGGGTATTTTTCTATTCTCTCTTTATATTAGAATAGTCATTTTTTATGACTTTTTTATAACTGATTAAAGCTGATGACCCATTTGATCACGTTTTACATTCAGATAACTTTCGTTTTCTGCAGTTTCAAAACGGGGAGTACCTTGTCTTTCAATCTCAATCCCGGCAGTTTCCATTGCCGCAATCTTATCGGGGTTATTGGTTAGCAGCTCAATTTTTTTCACCTTGAAGAACTTCAGCATTTTGGCCGCTTCATCATAAGTTCTCTCATCAGCTCCAAAACCTAACATTTGATTGGCAACAATCGTATCGTGCCCTTCCTCTTGTAATCGATAAGCTTTCAGCTTTTCAACAATACCAATCCCTCGACCTTCTTGTCGCAAATAGAGAAGGATGCCATTTTCTGCATTCGCAGTCTCCTTCAAACCAAACTCTAATTGCGCATGACAATCACATTTCACAGAAGAGAAGACATCCCCCGTTAAACATTCTGAATGAATTCTCACCGTCGCTGTTTCTGCATGATCATGATCTTTATTAACTAATGCAATATGCGGCTCCCCTCCCTTTTTATTAGGGAAAGTATAGATATCAAATTCCCCATAAGCTGTGGGCAATGTCGCACTGCTAAGTGGCATTAATACCTCTTCGTCTTCTAGCATTAAACGATAATTTACAAGATCTTGAATAGAAAGCAGTAGTAAATTATGCGTCTTTGCATACTCTTTAAGATCTTCTTGGCGAGCCATTTCACCATTGTCTTTTAAAATTTCACAAATTACGGCTGCCGGTTTAAACCCTGCTAACGTCACAATATCAACAGCCGCTTCTGTATGTCCGCGGCGTTCTAATACTCCACCCGCTTTAGCAATCAATGGAAAAATATGACCCGGACGATTAAAATCTTTTCCACTTAAGGATTCATCGGCTAAAGCATTTAAGGTTTCAGTCCGCTCAAATGCTGAAATTCCTGTATGAGTGGTTGCTAAATCAATAGTCACCGTAAAAGCTGTTTTGTAAGGGTCTCTATTATCTACCACCATAGGTTGTAGATCCAAACGATTAGCATATTCCTTAGAGATAGGCGCACAAATTAACCCGCCTGCATAGCGAATCATAAAGTTAGTCTCTTTCGCCGTAATTGTTTCTGCCGGCATAATAAGATCTCCTTCATTCTCCCTTGATGCATCATCAGTGATGATAATCATGCCGCCCTTCTTGAGGACTTCAATGGCCTGAATCACTCTTTCAATAGAACCATACTCTTGAAATATTGTTGTCATATCTCGTTTTCCCTAATATTAGATTTATTAAAACATTAATCGTTAAAAACTTAAGAACCTTAAAACTTATATGAAGCGATGATGTTGTATTTTAATGCGTTATCGATGAATCTCGCTTCTAACAAAGGCATCACTTAATATCCCCAGTTAGAGAGCTGCTGATAGCTCATCGAAGGGTTCTGTTGGTGTTGCGCTTTGATATATTTTCCGATCATATCGAATTCAATATTGATTCTTCCGCCAATTTTAAGCCGCTGTAAGTTTGTATGTTCAAAGGTATGAGGAATAATTCCTACTTTAAATGTTCGATCCGTCACGCTAATAATCGTTAGACTAATGCCATCGATAGCAATAGAACCTTTCGGAATGATTAATCCTTCGTGGGGAGCTTTCAGCTCAAATGAAAGTTCTTTAATATCTCCAAGATCATCGACTTTAAGAAGTTTTGCTTCCCCATCAATATGGCCACTGACCATATGTCCCCCTAGACGATCACCGACACGAAGGGCCCTCTCTAAATTGACTAAAGTCCCTTTTTGATATTGATCAAATCCCGTACGCTTTAATGTTTCAGGCATCACATCCGCTTTAAAAGAATGATCTGTAAACTCCGTGACCGTCAAACAGACACCATTCACAGCGATACTATCGCCTAACTTCACATCCTCTAAAACAATTTTCGCCTTAAAGGTTAAACGTGAAATATTTGCACTGTGCGTGATTGCGGTAATTTCACCGCGCTCTTCAATAATTCCGGTAAACATCTATCGATTCCTTGTTGCAACTGTTGAAAAAGATTCTCCACACATTTCTACCGATTGAATGGTCAATTGAGGAGCATCCCCTAAGTTTTGAATAGGGCTATTTCGCCAAAGCTCTAGAGCCTCAGGGCTCCCTATCAACTTAGGACCATAAAATAGTAAAAATTCATCTATCAGATCCGCAGAAATAAACGCATCATAAATACCTGCCCCCCCTTCAATAAATAGACTCATCATGCCGGCATTAAAACAGTAACTCAGTAAACTCTCCGGAGTTGTTGATTTTAGCGATATTAACTCGATACCTTTTTGAAGCAAATGCCCTTCTAAGTTATCTGCCGGCTTTTTTTCAGCTTGATAGCAGATAATTGATGGTGCAAGCGATGTATCAAAAAATTGGTAACGATCAATCACCTCATTTGTAATGCCCTTGAAGTCGTTCACTAATAGGATTCTTTTAGGGGGAGCAGTTTCAAAATTATAACGGACGGTCAACGCGGGATCATCTTGCAAAAGAGTCCCTTTCCCCACCAAAATGGCATCGTGCTCACCTCGGTGAAAATGCGCTCTTTTACGAGCATCACTTCCCGTAATCCATTGGGAGTCCTTCGTTTTTGTCGCAAGCTTCCCATCTAAACTAAGCGCCGCTTTTAATGTGACAAAAGGTCGTTTTTCGATCTGATTAACAATAAAATGGCGTATAAGATGATTAGCTTCGGTCGTTAACAGATTTGTTTCAACCGTAATCCCCGCATCTTTCAAGATTTGATGCCCTTTTCCAGCAACATTAGGATTAGGATCTTCCATAGCTGTAACGACTCGCGTTATTCCTGAACGTAGAATGAGATCTGTACATGCAGGGGTTTTTCCATGAAAACAGCAAGGCTCTAAGGTGACATAGAGCGTCGTATTTTGAAGGCTATGCCCTTGATTAAGAGCATCTTCTACCGCCATAACCTCTGCATGGACTTTACCAGCCGCTTGATGAAATCCTCGACCGATGATTTCTCCCTCTTTTACTAATAGCGCTCCGACATAAGGATTGGGAGATACTCGACCATATCCTTTTTTCGCAAGTTCGATCGCTTCTTGTAAAAACTGAAGATCTTGTTGTTTAGCTTTAAATTCTTTAGACAAGAAAAAACCCCATTTTAAATTAGAAATTTATCAATGAGGTTTGATGATTCTTGAGTGGGAGATCTTTTTCATTCGTTTAAAAGCTAACCTTTAAATCATGCCGCAAAAGGTTCTTCTATAACATCTTGCCAATTTATTAGATCGAATTTTACCGTGATAGAAGCGTGTCTTGATAAACTTACCCATAACTTCTATTTCCGCCCATTCAATCTCATTCATGATGCTTTCTTCTAGCCGATAATCAGAATAGTTATAAAGCTATACCAATCATCATGTCACGGATGAGCATCACTTTTTTTGGCGACTAGATCATATCTTCAACCTAATCATAATGTTACATTTTCTACTAAACAGATCTTTTCGTAACAGTTTAGATTCTATTACTAAATCCCACTTATCTTTTACCATCCAGACTATACTGTCGGTTTTGGAATTTCACCAAAATCAGCTTTCGCTCGCGGACTTTAACCGCCGGTCGGGAATTAGAGTTAATCTCTGCACCCTGCCCCAAAGATAAATTGAGTTATTTACAAATCATTTTTTTGTTAAACAGACGTCCGTGCGTTTAACTTCAGCACTACTATAGCCTGTCTATAGTAAAAAAAAAAGGATGATTTACGAGAAATCACCCTTTTAGATATTTTTCAAAATGTTAGTGATGAAAAATATCTTTTTAAAAATACATTTTTAGTAAAAATTTAATGTCTGACTCGACGGATTGCAAAACCAAAGTATAGGCTATAAAGTCCGATGATTAATGCAGAAATCCCCAGTAATGTTGTCATAAAGACAATACCACTTGCAGGAGAATAAGGGATTCCTAATCCGACTAACAGCGCTAATACCCCTACAACTAACGTTAACCACCATGAGCTTACATCCATTTTACGTAAGCTAAAAGCAAACGAAATAGCAGAAATACCATAAAAAATTAACCAAAACATAATGAGGAAAATCATCATCATCTCTGGTAGACCCTCACTAGAGTGTTTAATAATATATCCTCCAATAAACACCTGTAAAATCCCCATTGCTAGATTAAAGCCCCATCCTGCAACATTTCTGTTGGTTAAAGCATAAAAAATCTCAAATATACCGGTGACAAAAAATAGTGCCACCATGAACTGCGCTAATACGACAAAGCTAGCGAAAGGCTTAAAAAATAGGAATCCACTTAATACAACATAGAGCCCCCCCATCAAAATCCATACCCACCAATTCTTAATTGCGCGATCCATCTTACTTGACTCCTTTTTATAAACTAATCGAAAATATAATCTGATTTAGGTCAATTATTGTTACTTATTTACTATATAAAATTATATCAATTTATCTTCGACAGATATATGAAAATTATTGCTCTTTCTCGATTTTAAAAAAAGGAGGCTCTTAGCAAGATGTTAAAAAACGGACAAATAATTATCTAGAACATTGCATTCAATGGATCTATCTACTATAAAGATCGGTGCTATCAACTATAAGAATATCTATTATTTATCTATAAAGGAGTATATTTGTGGCAAGTTCAGCCCCTAACCCAGACTTGCTAGCGGAGGAAGTTCCCCGCTTCAATTTGGCAAAAGTTTCACGATCCCTCATTGGGATCGCCATTATCGTCGCTCTTTGTACCGTCATTTATCAATTTCTACCCTTTACAGAGCAAGCGAATAAAGGCTTAATCATTCTTTTCTTTATTGGTGCGCTTTGGTTAACTGAGATTGTGCACACCACCATTACAGCATTAATGGTACCGCTTTCAGCCGTTGTACTTGGTGTACCTGAAACAGTCACGTTAAAAAATTCTTTAACAAGCTTTGCGGACCCTATCATTTTCCTCTTTTTTGGTGGATTTGCTTTAGCAACAGCGCTTCATATGCAAAAAATTGACCGCAAAATTGCGCTCTTTATGATTCGCTTATCGAAAGGACACTTAGGCATTACCGTATTCTCGCTCTTTTTTGTCACTGCAGGCTTATCAATGTGGATTAGTAACACAGCAACTGCAGCAATGATGTTACCGTTAGCCCTCGGGATTATGAGTAATCTAGATTTTTCAAAAGAACGTGGAACATTTGTCTTTATCCTTCTAGGGATCGCATATTCTGCAAGCATTGGTGGCTTAGGAACACTCGTAGGGTCTCCCCCTAACGCTATAGCAGCAAAAGCATTAGGCTATAGCTTTGATGACTGGTTTTTAGTGGGTATTCCTATGATGCTCGTCTTAATGCCGGTGATGTTTTTAGTACTATATTTGATCTTTAAACCAAAGCTTAATATGCGTATTGATGTTACGGATGAAGTCATTCCTTGGACTTTACCACGTGTGCTTGCCACGATTTTATTCATCGTTACAGCATTGGCTTGGATCAGCGGCTCTTTACTTCAAAAGCATTTAGGAATCTCTTCTCCGGATACTTTTGTGGCTATCGCTTGTGCTGTATCTGTGGTGATTTTGGGCTTAGCCTCATGGCAAGATGTTTCTGAGAATACCGATTGGGGTGTCTTATTTCTCTTTGGCGGAGGTCTAACGCTCAGCGCCGTTTTAGGAAGCTCGGGAGCCTCTTCTATTTTAGGAAATACAGTTGCCGACATCTTCGGTCAATCACATCCACTAATAGTCATTCTTGTTGTGGTGATTTTCATTATTATCCTGACAGAATTCACCAGTAACACGGCGTCCGCAGCTCTTTTAGTTCCTGTGTTTGCCGCTGTTGCATCAGAAATGGGTATGCCGCAAGAAGTGCTCGTATTAATGATTGGCTTAGGAGCTTCCTGTGCCTTTATGCTGCCTATTGCGACACCACCGAATGCGATTGTTTTTGGTACGGGACATTTAAGACAACGCGACATGATGTTAGCAGGCGGCGTATTAAATCTCTGCTGTGTTGGAATCCTCACAATTTATGCTTATTTCTTCTTACTCTAATAGTAAGAAAAGCATCTATTCAAGCTATATCATGACCGATATTCTGATAGCAAAAGAGTTGGTTAACAAACTCACAGTATGACAGTCATAAAGATGATATAAGATCTTGAAAAGTATAAAAAAAGCGGAAGAGTCTATTGTAAACTCTTCCGCTTTTTTATGAATACTCTATTACATCTCCCCCTATTTTAAACTGAAAAATATGGGAGCAGACTCACTATTATTTACTTACGAAGCTGAATCGCAAATTGAATCACATGACACAATCCTTGATGCAGATTTCCTTCATGACGAAAGACTTCCCCAACATAAAAATGCTTGAAGAAATCCACTGAAAAAATCTCTAAAAAAAGTGCTGGAGAATAGAGATATTCAATATCTCTCGGACCGCCTGAAGCATAGGGTACTTGCTCTTGCGAATAGACTTCTCCAAAAATCCATCCCCCATCTTTAACGGTTTTACGCAACCCGTTAAAAATAGATTGCTGCATCTCTTGATTAAAATGACCATAAACACAACAGGCATGATCATATTGATCTTCTAACCACAGAACATCGGTTAAATCGACCTCTTGAGTTGTAATGGCTAAGCTACCTTTACGTTGATTAACCTTTTCAAGAGCAATTTCAGAATAATCCCAAAGGTCAATCCATAAAGACCGTTGTGCTTCTTCTGCTTTTTTCGCTAGATGAAAAGCATTTCGCCCTTCTCCTTCCGCTATCGCTAACAGTTTTCCTTCAGGCATTATGATCTCTTCAATAGTCTGAATGAACTGATTTGCTTCTCTTCCATAGAGATAAGCTTCTCTAGAAAACCTTTCATTCCAATGTGACTTCATAGCATCTCCTTTATAGATCTCTATTTTTGATTTTCAATAACAGTATAAAAATCTCTTCAATTAACAAAAAAGCGATGACTCTATATCATCGCTTTTGAGAAGAAATTACAATCTATGATAAATCCCATCCTTAACGGACTTTATCCGCTAATTTAAATTCTAAGGCTGTCTGAATATTTGAGAGTCGTAAATACTCCCCATTATCTGAAATAATAATTTCAGCACCGCGGTCGAGCAGCTCCGCAATATCATGATCTAAGGTGTTTAATGTCGCATCACCACAGAACTTACGCGTCATGCCGATCCCTTTTGCTTTTAATACACCGCGTGCACTTAATTGCCCATCTCCAAAGAAGTTATTACACATGGTTCCGGTAATTTTCATATCTTCACCAAATTCAATATAAGGTGTCATACTACCTTTTTCCAACTCTAGCGCTTTACCATTCATTCTGATTAATTCATAGTTATGATGCTGCAGTTCTTGTGCCGAAGGAATTTTAGTATCTAACCTTGCCATAACGCTTCCTTTGCTTGAACAGGCTGCAATAACCAATAATGCAGCGGAGCTTAATAATAACTTTTTCATAAATAAATTAGTCCTACTATTTAATTAAGATTGTAGATATATAAAATATTGATCGTGATCGTGATCGTGATCGTAATATTTTATATTGATCACATTCCCACTTCTCATGATGAGGGATCAATATTGTGCATTCCTTGCACCTATTTTCAAGGTTATAGTGTCATATTTACAAAAGTGCTTCATCTATTTTTCTCGATGTGTCCCAACAATAATACTAGAAGCTTTCACTAAACCCAATATCTGTTTACCTGCTTCTAACGCCATCTCATCAACACTTTCATTAGTCACCACAGCGGTTAAGCTCAATCCTTTTTGAGTAATTAATCTAACAGTACTATTCACCGCACCTTTAATCACCTCTTCGATTGTGCCCTCAAACTGATTACGTGCAGAAAATGCAAAGCCTGAGTCAGGATTAGCAAGCACAACCCAAGGCGCCTTAATAATCGCCATCACCTCTTTTTCTAAGCCGATTCCCAATGTTTTACAACTCTGTTTGGTAATCACCGTCACAATTTCATCACCGTTATCTAAAGTGATTATGACTTCATTATTCACACTACCTTCAAAGATCGCACTCACTTTTCCCATTAATTGATTTCTAGCAGATATTGTTCTCATTTTATTCTTTTCCCCTTCATGGTCATCTTCCAGCATTGTAGCATTCAGCTTTATTAATTCGCTATCTGATGATCTTTTATTTAACAATTTTTTACATTCTATTTCTAATGTCATTAGAAAATATTCCTAGCTTTAAAAATAGCAAGTTAACTTTAATATTCCCATCAAATATGAGATTGCCATCAAAATAATTTATAATCATTAAACTACAAAAATTAGCGATCTCCTATTCGCAATATTTTACGACAAAATCAATAAGTAGCAGGGATATTACAAATTTTATGAGCCAACCTTACCACCCCTCCCATATTATGGTGATTGATCAAAATAGATTATTTCGCGAAAAGATTGCCTTTCTGCTTTCTCAAGATCCTGATAACTCATATATCATTAAAGCAAATTTTGAGAATATAGAATCTGGTATTGAATTTTTACAACACTCGCCGGTTGATCTTTTGTTAGTGGAGGCTGCGTTATTAGCCAACCCCCTAGCGCTAACTCGATTGAAGGATACTATCTATCATCATCCTGAATTGAAAATTATCTTATTAACCTCTCAAGATCAGGCATTTTTACAGACGCCGATGAAATGTTTAGAGATTAATCATACACTCACTAAAACGATCGATACTCAGGAATTGCTACTGTTTATTGAAAAGGTCTTGAAATATCATACGGAATCCAAAGCCTCTAGCTATTTAGAAGATTTAACGCCAAGAGAACTCGAAATTTTGGAGTGGTTAGTAAAAGGAGATAGCAATAAAGAGATCGCTCGTGAATTACAGATATCGGAAAGTACTGTGAAAGTGCATGTACAAAATATTTTAAAGAAATTCAAGGTTTCAAGTCGTGTTGAAGCAGCTGTTTATGCTGTAAGAAATGAGCTAAGCGCTTAGGCTTATGACTTTAAGCCTTATCCTAAATGGCTATTCATGTTAGAAAATCTCGCATCTTTTAAAAGAGGATGCGTATTACACAATCCTCTTTTATCGCTTTCCAAAAAAGCTGCATTTCTATCAATACAGATCCTATTAAGAGCTTCTAAAATTAATCAGATCCTTCATTATTCTGCTTTAGCACTCTTCTGACAAACTCCGTAAGGCTTGTTGGATATCGGCTTTGAGATCCTCTAGCTCCTCTAACCCTACAGATAAACGAATTAAAGTGGGATCTATTCCCATGACCTGCTTCATCTCATTGGTAAATGAGCCATAGATAGTTGATTCAGGATGAATTATCAGGGTTCTATTATCAAAGAGATTTGTTGCGCGTCTAATTAGCTTTAGCGAATCTAAAAACTTAAAACAGTCACTCTTTGAGGCTAGCGTAAATGTCAACATTGCGCCAGGATTTCCCACAAAAAATTGATCACTTAATGCCTTGTAAGGAAAACTATCTAATTTAGGATAGGAGACATTAACGATTACAGCTTCCGTTTCTAAATATTGAGCTAGTGCATAAGCAGAATGACTCATCGCTTCATAACGTAACTTCAAAGTTTCTAATCCCATAATTTGAGCATAAGCACTATCAGGGTCCATACAAGCTCCAAAATTCCGGGCGATTTCCCGTTTTATTTTAAACATAAATGCTGAGTATGGCATTGGTGCCGTAACCTTTTTTAAGCGTTGATGATGCTGCCACTCAAAGGAACCATAGTCTAATATTGCTCCGCCAATGCTAGTAGCCCCGCCTGAAACATATTTCGTTGTTGAAACAACTTCAATATCAATCCCCCATTTTTTAGCATCAAAACCACCCCAAGGAATCACAGTAGTATCCACAATCAGCGGAACTTGATGTTTTATTAGGACTTTTTTAATTTCTGTTAAATTCGCAATTTCTAAATGTGGATTAGTCATCACCTCACAAAAAAATGCACAAGTATTTTCATCAATGGCAGCCTCAATTTCTGAAACATTATCAGTATTGACAAAACGTATCTCGACACCAAATTCAGCTAAGGTATACTGAAAAAATGCAAAAGTATTTCCGAACAGGTGGGGGGAAGTTACAATATTACTACCAGCATAACTCAATGCCATAAATGTATTAGAAATAGCAGCCATACCACTACTTAAAAGCATTACCTCTTTGGCTTCAGTAATTGCTTTAATTTTATTTTCCAAAGCTTCTACTGTTGGATTAGTAATACGAGAATAAGTATGAGAGGCAACCTCCTCTTTATTTTGAAAAGCATTCGCAATCGCATTTGAATCAGGAAATTCAAATGCAGCACTACGATAAATAGGCGTGTTCATTGCTCCGTGTACATCTGGATGGTTCTTACCAGAGACGAGGATTTTACTGTTAAAACCTAACGCTTGGCCTATATTTCGTTTGCTCATAATTTACCTTCCCCTCTATCCTATAAATTCATCTTATTACATTGATTTAATAGTATGTTTTTCAATCAATATTTAGTTATGGTCGCATAATAGATTCTTTTAAGCACAAAAAAACCAACATGCGATTTTCTTATCAAGCAGTGTTGGTTTGCCAATTGCTTTTATCTCTCAGTGAATCCTAACTTATCGAACTTATTCGCCAGCATTGGATCTACTGTAGGAGTTAGCACCTTAAATATCTGTCATATCCAGGTTGCCGGGTTTCATAGGGCCTATCCCTCCACCACTCTTGATAAATTTCGTTATATCAACGAAGTACTCATAATACTCACAACTTCTCTTGAAAGGCAAATGTTTTTATAGAGTATTTTTTGAACGGTTGTAATGGCATATCTTAAAAGCATCACTTCAGCAAGATCTTGCTCACAACCTAAAATAAAAAACTGCTATAATACTGATTAAATTAAAAAGTTATTGATAAGGATTATATCTCTATGCTGCGAAACTGGTGGAATAAATCTCGGCAATGGGCTCTGCTAGCACTTTTTGTTATTATCGCTGCTTGCGGCAATGAACAATCCAGTTCATTAGTATCAGGAGCCTATCTCCCTCGGGACATTGAGGTATTATTTGAACCAAAAATAGAGAAACAAAAGGAAGAAAACCATCAGTCCCAATCATCAGATGTTCTCGCAACAATAATCACTAAACAATTAGAAAAAAGCTACTTCGCAATTGAAGATCCTGTAGTGCAAATCTTTATAGAAGAGGAAACATTACAGGGAATCTTGACGCCAGAAAATATTATCTTAAGCCAATTTGCAACATTTCAGTTAACTCCCCAACCCGATGGGTCTCTACTTGTTTTCAGTAATGATCATCCGCTTTGTCAGCAAATAATTTGTGACATTCGATTCACGCTTGTGAAAACATCTCAAGATGATCTCACAATATTTTCACTGAACAATTTAAAAACAGAATCATCAATTAGTAGATCTGAACAATTTACCAATCCCGTTAGCATAGATATCTTGACGTTATTTAAAACCCCCTTTTGGGGAGTTGAGCATGAAATTAGTGATCATATTGGGTTAAAGTTATCTCCTATTCAAAGTAATGGTCTTATTTACGGAATGCCTGAACATATGAGAATCTCTTCTCTTGATTTAGGGAAAATGAAAATTGATCTTCAAGATCCCAAAATCGACACTCTCTTCTTTTATAGCCATGCGGTTCCCAGCAGCGATGTTCATCAAATAACCACAACCTCTTATCTATTTTTAATCCCAAAAGACCAGGCTCCAGAAGTTGATTTGTCGTTATTGAATTCAGGAAAAGAGCTCTATTATGCGGATGCTCAAAATCTATTAACGAAAGATGCGACAGGATTCTACGCGCTTCAATATCGCTATTTCCCTTCAATAAAATATCTTGTCGTCGCACTATCAGAAAGCCACTCAATGGAAGAAATACAGGAGCACTTGCAAGCTATTAATACCTTATCAATTTTAGAAAAAAATACTGCTAATGCCTCTATCGATCAAAAATCTCAACGAATTCTTTTAACGGATATTCATGAGCCCCTTACCACATTACAAGATCGTTATAATATCACCTTAACAGAGATGTTTAGGGTCGCAGAAATTCAAGAAAACTACCGGCAAGCCGTCACTAAGCTTTTAACTAGCTCAGAACTCTTTTTAAAAACAGGGCCCACCACCCAAAATGGCTATCACTTGTTTACGCAACATTTAGGAGATTATCGTTTTAATGAAACCTACCTTAAAATCCATCAGCATCCCCTTAAGAAGGTCATCACCGCACTACAAAATTTAAATAATGTTGAAGAAAGTTCCGCAACTAAGATCTCAGAAGTTAGAGAAGATCTCTGGCACGATCCTATTTATCTCTATTCTATTAATCCACAACAAGCTTCTGGGCTCAGTTATTTAAAAGAGATTCAACCCGGTATTACTTTAGAAATATTTTCACCGGCATTTCAAGGTCATGTTGCAGAAAAAGTTCTATTTGCAAAATTATTAGAAAATATTTCTTGGCAAGATATTCCAGAGATTTCGCCTGATAAAGTGGATAATATTGCTCAATATAGTGCGCTTTCTAAAGATAAATCCTCCATAAAAACGCCACTAAATGATGCGCAAAAAGCTCCTGATAAAGATCAACTCTTAAAATATTATGAATTTAAAGAAGGAAAAACCAATCTTGATGGGACTTTATTACCATCCTTTCCAAAATAATCAAAATGGGATTGCCATCACTGCGTACACCTTCAAAAAATAAAAGGAGTAAGCCCTACATTCACAATCAGGCTCAGTCCGTATCTGTGTAATTTTAACGTATTTAATTTTATAGGATCACTTCAAAAAGAGGGTATGCCCTTTTATAACCTATTATTTGTAGATACTCTCTAGAGCTAGATCTTCCATTGCATCATGATGGGTCTATTCAAAGTAAGAAAGATCAAAGTATTCTTGACGATCTTCTGCTAATGGGGCTTGATAAGGGATTTCTCCAATGAGCGGAATCTCTGTAAAAGATTGAATACCCGCGATATAATTTTTTAAACTCGAAGAATCAGATAGATGATTAGCAATCCATCCTGTCACTTTTAACCCAGCACTTTCAATAGCCTCAAAAGTTAAACGCGCATGATTGATGACACCTAATTTTAAACCAACAACCACAATCACAGGGAGCTGATTTTCTATAACCCAGTCACTAAAGCTCTTCTCAAAGCTTAAAGGCGTGTACCAGCCCCCAGCACCTTCAACGAGCGTAATACGATTTTTCGCCTCCAAATATCGTAACCCCGCTGTCATCTTATCGAACTCAATCGTTTGTCCTATTGCTTGTGCCAAAATATGCGGCGCTTCCTCCGCTTCAAAGAAATAAGGATTCACCTCTTCATAAGCTAATACATCAAAAGATGCTTGAAGGTGTCCATAGGCATCAGGATTCTTGATCCCTAATTCGGTCATTTCTGCCCCTGAAGCAACAGGCTTATAACCGTTTGCCGGCATATTAGCTCGATTAAGCGCCGTTAATAGTCGAGTTGTCGTATAAGTTTTTCCAATTTCAGTATCTGTTCCTGTCACAAACCATGTTTGAGGTTTTTGAGTAAGTCTCATGTTCAATCCTTCTATTATCTATTCCTAATATCCTGCAGATATTGTTGAAAACTATTGATATGTTTGATTATGGAATCTCAATTAAACCCACAACATAGGTTAACTGGTAATTTCCAAGCATTTTAAAATAATGATCTAACTTCTGATAGCTTTCTCGACCTAATAATCCTTTACGACGATGAGGTAATGCAGAAGCCCCTATATTTTTAAGACTTTTAAAGAGGGATTTTAAAGAATCAAACGTGACAACCTCTTTATATACCGTTAAAGTCCCATCATACTCTTGGACTATCGATCTTAATGCTGTTTCAGTAATAAAATCTAAGATGTGCTGTTCATTATCTATTTGCTGAAATGCATCAGAGAGCTCCTGCAAAGTTCCCTCTAATAGTGTCGAAATAATAATCCTTGGTGATCTCTTCGATGCATCATGTAAAGATCGGTGCGGCTCGGATATTTGAGCAACGCGCACTAATTCTGCAATCGCTTTTTGAGGATGATGACACCACTGAATCGCTAAGCTACTAACCACAAGATCAAAGATTGAATCTGAAAAGGGTAATGCCTCAATATCCCCTTCTTTAAATGATCTATAGATCTGACGTTTCTTAGCAGCCTCTAACATTTCATAAGACAAATCTAATGCCGTTAAATGGATCGATTTCTCTGAAATACGCTCAATCGTCGCGAGCTGATGGAGTTGATTAACAAAAGACTCCCCCACATAACCCGTTCCACAACCTGCATCTAATATATGAATCGGGTGTTTCACGGTTTCTGAATCGTTTAATACCTGTTGTAAGGCATAAATCGCCTGTTCGACAACACGATTAGCAATACGGCGTTGAACAACCGCTACAGAATCATATAATGCCGCATTTTTGCTAAACTCAGCTCTAATAATAGGTTTTTGCACACTATGTACACTATTAAATGGGTTATTGAATGGTTTTTCAGTCATACCCCTACTTTTATTTTTATTTATTAATTCCACGGCTATCTACCTATACAAGCTCATACTCACCAAGGATTGCATCCCGTAAGGCTTCTACCAATTGATCAATCATCTCAAAACGATGGTCTGCAGTAATAGTCATTCGTAAACGCGCGGTTTTAGGGGGAACCGTAGGAGGACGAATAGCCGACACCCAAATCCCTTTTTGTCGTAATTTTTCAGAAATATTTAACGCCGCTTGATCTTCACCAATCACTAAAGGTTGAATAGGACTCTGTGAGGGTAAAAGATAGGGCCATTGTGCCTCAGGCTGACGCTGAGGATCTAAAATCGTTTGCAACATCATCTGGATCTTGGTTCTAAAATACGCAATATTTTCTCTCAACTGATAACGCCTCTCTTCCCCTTCTGTTGACTCAATTAATGAAATTGCTTGAAGCAAGACTTCTGCTTGCATAGGAGGTATTGCCGTACTGTAAATAAGGGGTTTGGAAAATTGAATAAAATAATCCGCAAGCTCTTGAGACAATAATAGTGCCGCACCACTAGAACCAAATGCTTTGCCAAAAGTGACGACTAAAATATCAGGCTTAATCGCATAAAGATCACATGAGCCCCGTCCTCTTTCTCCGCAAATACCTATGCCATGTGCATCATCGACCATCAAAAGCGCATTTGCCTTTTGAGCCGCTACTGCTAATTGATCTAATGGGGCTCCATCTCCATCCATACTAAAAATTCCCTCTGTAATCACCAGTTTTCCAACACCTTCATGGGAAGCCTTATCAAGGTAGCTTGTGACAGAAGCGATATCATTATGTTTAAAACGGTACAATCGTCCCGGAGAAAAGATCGCAGCTTCAAGTAAGGATGCATGTGATAAACGATCGGCAATCATCAAATCTTCTCGTTCAATTAAGAGCTTTACAACCGCTTGATTCGCAGTAAATCCTGAAGGATAGACGATGGCGGCATCATACCCTAACCATGAAGCAAGCTTCTCTTCTAGTTGTGCAAGAGGCGCACTATACCCTGTGACATGAGGTGAGCCACCACTTCCAACTCCAGATTCTTGGGCGCCTTTTATGGCAGCTTCTATCATTAACGGATGATGCGCTAACCCCAAATAATCATTTGATGAAAAATTTAAATAGAGCTGATCTTTCACCATGATCGATTGAGTACTCTGTACAGTTTTACAAACTTGGCGTTCTCGATACCGATCTTTTTCCCGCTGCGCTTCCAAGGCTTTATTGACTCTTATCTTCCACATAAATAGCCCACTACTCTTCCCTATAGAATTTTTTATAAAAGTATTGATTCTTAGAATGGGTCATGATTATCCGTTTCTATCGACAGTTTCGAATACTCACCCTGAAACAAATACCTATCTTTTTTATCGTCATTATAATCTCCTTGATACCCAAAGAGACGAACGAAGCCTCAGGCTCAAAGAGAGATTTTATAGTACCATAGAGCTCATTTGAACTAGGTTTAATTTCCAAATCAGATCCTTGATCACTGAAGGATCTGGCATCAATAGATAGAAGACTAAAAGAGACATTAGATGAATAACATTGATTTAGAGTTTGATTCGAAGCATATCTGGCATCCTTATACTTCGATGAGTGAGCCGCTTCCTTGCTATCCTGTTAAATCAGCAGATGGTGTAAAACTTCAACTAGAAGATGGTCGTGAGTTGATTGATGGAATGTCTTCTTGGTGGGCAGTATTACATGGATACAATCATCCCATCATGAATGCAGCAATCAAGGCCCAATTAGAAAAAGTATCCCACGTGATGTTCGGCGGCATTACCCACCAACCTGCAGTAGACCTCGTCCAAAAACTCGTAGATATTACTCCTAAAAAATTAGAATGCGTATTTCTAGCTGATTCAGGTTCTGTCGCTGTAGAGGTTGCTCTCAAGATGGCCTTTCAATATTGGCATGCCAAGGGTGAAAAACGACATCGAGTCCTCTCTCTTTCTCATGCTTATCATGGAGACACTTTTGGCGCTATGGCGGTCTGTGATCCTGCGAACTCTATGCATTCGCTCTATGGCGACTACCTACCAAATCATCTTTTTGCCAAGGCTTTTACAATCGGTTTTCACGAAGAATGGCATGACTCGGCAGCGGATAACTTACGCGATATTTTTGCAAAGCATCATCAAGAGCTTTTTGCCGTGATTGCCGAGCCTATTGTCCAAGGTGCCGGCGGTATGCGTTTTTACCACCCCAATTATCTCAAGGTCTTACGAGAATTATGCGATGAAACAGGTGTATTACTAATTCTTGATGAAATTGCGACAGGTTTTGGGAGAACTGGTAAATTTTTAGCTTGTGAGCATGCTGAGATTGAACCCGATATTCTCTGTCTTGGAAAAGCCCTTACAGGCGGTTATCTCACACTATCTGCGGTACTAACCACAAGGCATGTTGCAGAAACGATCAGTAATGGAGATGCTAAATGTTTTATGCATGGCCCCACCTTTATGGGAAATCCTTTAGCTTGTGCCGCAGCAAATGCAAGTTTATCTCTTTTGGGTAATGGGCAGTGGCAAGAGAATGTTCAACGCATCGAAATGCAACTTCAATCTGAACTTCTAAAGCCACTAGCAGAAAATCCCCATATTGCCGATGTTCGAGTCTTAGGTGCTATTGGCGTTGTGGAATTAAAGCGTCCCGTAAATCAAGCTCGTATTCAAAAATACTTTGTTGACCATGGCGTATGGATTCGCCCCTTCAATAAACTCGTTTATATCATGCCCCCTTTTGTCACTTCCCCAGAAGAGCTCTCTCAACTAACAGGAACTTTAGTCAATTTACTACAGAGAGAGGATTTCTCAGAGTTTGTTTTGTAATCCACAATATCCGCTACTATTTTTTTATATTTATTGAATTCTAACAAGCTTTCATCCCCTCATATCTATCTTGTGATGGAAAATTTTTAACATCGTCATCGTAGAGTCGAGGGGATTATTGTCTGTTGATTGCCATAGTTTTAAGATAACGAGTATCACTACTCCCATCAAATAGACTTAAATAGACTTTATAGATATCTCTCAGCTATCAATTCTGCGACGGCGCAAGAGAGCAAGCTCTATTTTTATAAATAGTAGATTTTCTATAAAGTTTTATAACATCGATACTGAAAACATGAAAACTTGTTAGATCTATCGCATCACTCTATGACATCACCTAATATTAGCTCTAACACCTAGTGATAGTAAGCCTAGTTATAGTAATATTATTCACAACTAGATAAGGATTGTTGAACATTCAAAATTGATCACCATAAATCACTGAAAGGATGTTGATTTTAATGAATCTTAAAAAGACAATTATTCATTCAAAAAAACAGTGCGTTACAATCAAACATTCAACAAAACCCCATTAAAATCATATTAAATGCCCCTCAACATAGGATGACATTCGTGAACATATCTCCACAACAGCTCGATATTTCTCCCTACCTTGCAACAACAAATGCACCGACCTTAGAATATCTTCAAGTTAAACCTCAAAAATATAATAAAGATAG
>JASLEF010000021.1 GCA_030151245.1 Ignatzschineria sp.
AAAAAAAACAGGGAGAGAAGAGAAGTCTAAAAAGAGCTGTTAAGTCAATACTTGACTCTTTTCAAGATATTACATAATTTTTGATGATATAATATTCCCATTCTAATGAAACAAGCTGTTAAAGAACATAAGCGCCAAGAGCAGAAGCGTATTTATCACATAGCAGCAAGACAATAAAACTAAATACTCATTCAAAAGGAATATAGTATGAAAAAATTACTTCTCGTTGCCGCATCATTTGCAGCGCTTGCTGCACCTTCTTTTGCACAAGTAGACCCTGAAATCGCAACAGCATCTGGTTGCTTCGCATGTCATCGTCAAGACACCAAACTGATTGGTCCAAGCTATGATGAAGTTTATGAAAAGTATAAAGATCAAGATGATGCTGAGACTTACTTAGTAGAGAAGGTAAAGAATGGGGGTTCAGGCGTATGGGGTCCTATCCCAATGGCACCCAACCTTCATATTGCAGAAGATAAAATCCAGTTGATGGTTCAACAAATCTTACATAAAGCGAAATAATCTTCTCTATAGCTATCTGTTTATTGAGCGCAATCTATACACATCACAGTATGATATAGATCTCAAAAAGCGATAGACAATCCCTATCCTATAGACAGATATCTAATATCGATACATAGTTTAAAAAAGCACCGGTTCATTCGGTGCTTTTTTGTCTCCAAAAATCGATTAATGCAGGATTTTATCATTTTCCTGCCAGCAGTCGTGACGATGTTTTTTAAAGAAAAATGACTATAAAAACTCGCTTAAGATAGAGAAAGCCCCAAGGTTTTCTCTAATGCTGCTAATACCTCTTCAGCACTATCGACAATAATAAACTTATTTAAGTCATCTTTAACAATCATCTCATTCTGCAAAAATGCCGACTCGAACCACTCTAATAACGGCTGCCAAAATAAGCGATCAACTAAAATAACAGGCTTTATCTCCATTTTTTTCGTTTGCATTAAGGTGATCGCTTCAAGCAACTCATCTAATGTTCCAAATCCACCGGGAACACAAATATAAGCGAGAGAGTAATCCATAAATACGGTTTTACGTGTCAAAAAATGCTCAAAAAAGAGCGAAGTATCTTGATAGTGATTCGGAAATTGCTCTCGAGGAAGTCGAATATTTAAACCGATAGATTCTCCTTTCTCTCCTAATTGACATCCTCGATTACCGGCCTCCATTACCCCAGGACCTCCCCCTGTAATAATGGAAATCCCTTTTTCAGAGAGTTTCTCCCCAATATCCAAAGCAACTTGGTAAGCAGGATGGGATGGCTTTAAACGTGCTGAACCAAAAATACTCACTGCAGGCCCAATATTAGCCAGCTTTTCAATCGCTGTTTGCAATTCGGCACGCACTAATTCAAGATCAAACAAGTGTGGTTTTGGAGATTTGCGAATCATTGGTTTTATTACGATGTCTGATTCTTGAGATCTATCCATTCCCTGACTTCCTTTAATATCAATATTTGTTAATGAAGAACGGATAAGGATAGCGCAAGCTTTTCGCTTACTCAACATTCCTCCTAGGAAAGAGGACAATTTTCCTCTAAAACGCTAAATCATATCTATTCAAGCGCTCTCAACATGCCCCATCACTCAGTTTTTATACGTCTATGACAACCGCATGACTCTTCCCTATTCCGGTTGTGAAGTGTGAGATAGATAAACATCAAAACGAGTATTAGGAGATTCCACAGAATGATTAGGCCTCAGACCTGCGACAAACCCAGCGCCTTTGGGTCTTTTCACAACAACCCGGGAAACACCACTTTTCATCGCTAAAGAGAGTAATTCTTCACTATCCATATCTGCCCCAACAAGATTTCGGATAATTCGTAACTCTTTCTTAACCAAGGCTGATTTCTTACGTTCGGGATACATAGGATCCATATAGATCACATCAGCAAAGTTTCCTGAGGGATCCTCACCGATCATTCGTTTTAGAAAGAGAATGGAATCCTCTTTAACGAAGGTGAGACTTTGCGTAAAATCTTCAGATGGTAATGCATTCACCGCATTTTCTAACAAAAGTTGCAAAACAGGGTTTCGCTCAAACATCACGACATTACATCCTGCAAAAAAGAGCAGACAAGCATCTCGTCCTAGACCGGCTGTCATATCTAACACTCGTTTCTGCTCGGAACTTTTCCAGCCTATCGCCCTCAGTAACGGCTCTTGAGCTTTATTGATACGTTGCATCCGATAACGCATTTTTTTAGAAAAAAAATCAATTTCCAAATGCCCTGCTTCCAAATCATTCCAATAAAATTTCTTTCCATCCCAAACAAAACGATTTTCAGCCGCATCATATTCTTGAGCTAATACCGATAAAATAGCCTCTGATAATTCTGAAACTCTCTCTAATCCTTTTTTCGTCACTTCAAATGGATAACTCACTATGACTTCTCTCTACTTAAATAACACTCTGATAAATGATCATCGATAAAACCCGCAGCTTGTAAAAATGCGTAAGCGGTTGTACTACCAAAAAACTTAAAACCAAACTTTTTCAATTCCTTAGCAATTTCGTCAGATAATGGGGTTGTTGCCGGAGATAATTCATCTGCCTGATAAACATTAACCACCTGGGTTCCCCCCACTTTTCGCCAAAAATAATCATGGAAAGTTCCCACCTCTTGCACAAAACGTCGATACATTTTGGCATTATGAATCATGGCATTAACCTTCAATCGATTACGGATGATACCATCATCTGTTAATAAACGTTCAACATCCGTCTCATCCATTTCACTCATTTTTTGAGGATCAAAATTGAAAAAAGCTCGACGATAGCCCTCTCTTTTAGAAAGAACCGTCCACCACGAGAGTCCTGCATGTTGAGTTTCTAATAAGAATAATTCAAATAATTCCTGCTCCGCTTTATTGGGATTTCCCCATTCTTTATCATGATACTCCTGATAAAGGGATTGAGCGCCACACCATCTACAACGTATTTTTTGCATCTTTCATCATTCCTCTAAGTCCCTAAATAATCTCTTAAAATAATCACTCTATTCTATAAAATACCCATCTCATGACGAGGTTTATTTTTATAAATCCTCGAGCCTCGAAGAATAACGCAGATCAAAGCGTAGAAACAGCATTTTAAAAAGATCTTTTATCGCTTTTTTATCACAACTTTAAAAACCTTAATGAAATTAAATCATTGAATCACTTGAACTCTCCGCTATTACCTGCCTATATTATAGTCAACCCTACTCCAAGATGAAGCATCGTAACCCACCAACTTCTGCAATAGAAGTGATTTTTTATAGCCTTTCTTATCATTACCTGGATACGTTTTATCAAAATAATAATTGACCATGGAGGATCTATATCATGAATACAAACTTAGACAAAAAACTTCGCTACAAGCCCTATCTTGACAAAATTGTCTCCGCTGAAGAAGCTGCTTCGTGGATTGAAGATGGTATGACACTAGGAATGAGTGGCTTTACACTATTTGGTGAGCCTAAAGTCTTTCCTAGAGCCCTTGCAGAACGCGGCAAGATAGAAAAATTCAAAGTGAATCTTTTTACAGGAGCTTCTTTAGGCCCCGATGCGGATGAAGCAATGGCAGAAGCAGGCATTATTAATCTTCGTCTACCTTATCAAGCAAATGCGCTGATGCGACAAAACATTAATAAGGGAGAGATAAAGTATATAGATCAGCACCTATCGCATACCGCTGAAACCCTGAGACAAGGAAATCTTGGGAACATTGATTATGCCATTATTGAAGCGGCGGCGATTACAGAAGAAGGTCTAATTATCCCCACGGGTTCTGTCGGAAACTCTCCGATATTTTTAGAGAAAGCGGAATATGTTATTATTGAGCTCAATACAAATGCCCCAGAGAGTTATGAGGGTATTCATGACATTTATCTCCCTGAAGAGCAAGGTAAAGGTCGTCAAGCAATTCCCGTTTATGATGATCTAAGCAAACGCATCGGCAATATCGGCTTTTCAGTAGACCCGAAAAAAGTTAAAGGCATTATCTTATCCGATCGCCCGGATATCCCCTCACCATTATTTGAGCCCAATGAAGAGACACAGGCTATCGCCAACCACTTTCTTAATTTTCTCTCAAAAGAGGTTGAAAGTGGGCGTTTAGGCCCAGAACTTGCCCCCCTTCAATCAGGTGTTGGTTCTGTAGCAAATGCGGTTCTAAAAGGCATGGCCTCATCAGGACAATTTAAAGATCTTATCGTCTCCTCAGAAGTGCTTCAAGATGGGATATTTGACTTAATCGATGCCGGCATTGTCAGCTTTGCAGTAGGAACAGCATTCTCCCTTTCAAAAAACCGCGTCAAAACGTTAGCGGAAGATCTCATAAAATACCGTGAAAAAATTCTATTTCGTCCACAAGAAATCACAAATCATCCAGAGGTAATTCGCAGATTAGGAGTCATCTCATTTAATACTGCACTTGAAGTAGATATCTACGGTAATGTCAATTCCACTCATGTCAGTGGAACTCATGCGATGAATGGAATCGGCGGTTCTGCTGACTTCTCTAGAAACTCAAGGATCTCCGCATTTGTTACCCAATCAACCGCTAAAAATGGAGCTATTTCAACCATTGTTCCTTTTGTCACCCACGTCGATCACACCAATCATGAAGTCGATCTTATCATTACAGAAAGAGGCTATGCCGATATTAGAGGTTTATGCCCGACAGATGCCGCAGAAAAAATTATAGAAAACTGCATGCACCCCATCTATCAAACCCAAGCCCGGAAATACTTGGCTGATGCAAAAAATCAACGAGGCGGTAATACACCACATCTATTAGAGGAAGCATTCTCATGGCATGTCAACTTAGCCAATAAAGGCACTATGCTTTTAGATTAAAAAATTAATGGTTTCACATCGATATTCTTCATTGCCGGCATTCTGCCGGCTTTGCTTTTATAATAAAATTAATTGACCATGATCTTATTAATATTTCTGTTAAAAGTGAAAACTCAACTGCAGAGAAATTTTGCCGAGGTTTATCATTTTCACGCCAGCCGTTATGACAGATATCCTTAGCGCGAAATGACGATATAAATCATTCGCCCCCTTTACACCTTAGTACTTGCTTGATAGCCCCGATCTAAAGCCCTAAAGGCTAAACTTTCCGTCAAATGTCGACTATTGATATCCTGAGTTCCTTCTAGATCTGCAATCGTTCTGGCGACTCTTAAAATACGATGATAACTGCGGGGAGAAAAATTTAAGCGTTTCTGAGCCATCTCTAAAAGCTTGGTTTCAGCCTCTCCTAAGGCACAATCTTGCTCAATCTCCTTCACTGAAAGATCCGCATTCATTTTTTTGCGTCGAAGCATCTGCCGCTCTCTTGAGGCATCAACCCGTAGTCGAATCTCTTTCGAACTCTCTCCCACAGCGGTACTCTGTAACTCTTCAGTACTAATTCTCGGCACCTCCACATGAAGATCAATACGATCAAGCATCGGCCCTGATACCCGACCTCTATAACGCGCAATCCCATAATCACTACAAGTACATTCATGAATAGGGTCCCCAAAATAACCACAAGGACAAGGATTCATGGCAGATAACAACTGAAATTTTGCCGGAAACTCCACCTGCTGCATAGCCCGAGAAACATGAATAATCCCAGACTCTAAAGGCTCGCGTAATACTTCTAAAACACTCCGATTAAACTCTGGCAACTCATCTAAAAAAAGTACCCCATGATGTGCCAGTGAAATTTCCCCGGGCTTTGGATATGTGCCACCACCGACAAGTGCTACAGAAGAAGCCGTATGATGTGGCGTTCGATAGGGTCTGATTCCAAACTGCTCCGCGCGAAACCCTTGCCGACTAATAGAGGCAATCATCGCACTCTCGATGGCTTCTTCTCGTGTCATGCTTGGCATAATGGTAATAAAACGCGAGGCTAACATCGTCTTCCCTGTTCCAGGAGGCCCTATTAAGAGAAGATTATGCCCTCCTGCCGCCGCAATCTCTAAAGCCCTTTTCGCAAAAAACTGTCCTTTAACTTCAGAAAAATCACGAGCTTCCTCAGATCGCTGAACAGCAATTTCAGGAGGTTTTGCCAGATCCTGCTTACCATCAATAAACGCCACCACTTCTCGCAACGTTTTAGCCATCAAAAACTGAGCGTAATGTAAGAAACCAATCTCCTCCGCCCCATCTTCGGGAACAATCAATGTTCCTTGATGCTTCATCACTTGAATAGCGGTCGGAAGTAATCCAGAAATAGGTCTCAATTCTCCCGTTAACGCAAGTTCCCCCACGAACTCGTACTGTTTAGGATCTTTTTCAATCTGTCCTGAGGCCTCTAATACTCCCAGAGCTATGGGTAGATCATAACGTCCGCCCTCTTTCGGTAAGTCTGCGGGAGAGAGATTAATCGTAATTTTACGATTAGGAAAATCAAATCCTGAATTGACGATTGCCGCAATTACTCGATCCTTACTCTCTTTCACAGCAGTCTCAGGCATCCCGACAATTGTAAATGCCGGCAAACCATTACTAATATGGACCTCAACTCGTACTTCCGGCGCATAAAGCGCATTCAATGCCCGCGTATAAATTACAGAAACCATATCCTTTCTCTTCCTCCATGCTGAATTCACCATGATAATTCGTAAGATCTTCCTGTCTTTTCAAAGATTCACTTACACGCTAAGAGGTAAAAATAGTTTATAACCGCCCTTTTTCGGGACAAATAGCTCCCTATATTTGTCAAATTTCATGATAAGATAGGGAATATTTTATAAAACGTCGCAAGATTAAGAGAGGCTCTCTCTCTTCTTGCCACACCATTTACTGTTAACTATGTCATTGATATTTAGTCATGCCGTAAAAAATCAATACTTTTACGGTATTTCTAAGACTATGACAATTCTAAAGTACAAAGGGTTTAATCTATGGGATTTTTAAAAGGTAAACGCGCACTCATCGTAGGACTTGCGTCAAATCGTTCAATTGCCTGGGGAATTGCGAAAGCAATGCGCGAACAAGGTGCTGAACTGGCATTTAGCTTCCACGGCGAACGTCTTGAAGGTCGCGTCCGTGATATGGCCGCGGAACTTGATTCTAACATCGTTTTTCCATGTGATGCGGGAAGTGATACAGAAATCGATGCGTTAATGGATTCTCTCAAAGGTGTTTGGACAGATGGTTTTGATATCTTAATTCACTCTGTAGGCTTTGCACCAAGAGAAGCACTTGATGGTAACTACTTAGATTCTGTCACCCGTGAAAACTTCCAAATTGCCCATGATATTTCCTCATATAGTTTTGCGGCATTTGCAAAAGCGGCACGCCCACACCTTCGTGAAGGCGCATCACTCTTAACTTTGACGTATCTTGCCAGTGAGCGTACAGTTCAAAATTATAACGTCATGGGCTTAGCGAAAGCATCTCTAGAAGCTAACGTTCGTTATATGGCGGCAGCACTTGGCGCCGAGGGGATTCGTGTCAATGGTATCTCAGCAGGTCCTATTCGTACGCTTGCAGCATCAGGAATCGCAGGATTCAAAAGCATGCTCTCAGCATTTGAAGCTGCAGCGCCTATTGGCCGTTGTGTCACAATTGAAGAGGTCGGTAACGTTGCGGCATTCCTCTCATCAGATTTAGCATCAGGCGTGACAGGTGAAATTACTTTCGTCGATGGTGGATTTAATACTGTCATCGCAGGGATGTAATACTTGCTTCAACTCATTGCAAAACATTGAATTTATGAAAATCATATCTTTTTTAAGATATGATTTTTTTCTTTTAAGCCTATTATTTTTTATTTTCCTCTCCTATTCCTTCTCTATTTCGTATCGACTCTCTCTACTTCTTCTTGATGATCTCTTCTTGATCCCTTATCTATTTCTTCTCGATTCCTGATTGCTCCTTTCTGAAATAAATTATGATCATTTTTCTTTAAAGATCTCTGCCATAAGGCCAGCTTAAAAATAACATAAGCCGGCAAAACTTATTTTCAACTGTGGATCAGATTTTAAAAGAACGTTTAATAAGACAATTTTAAACCGATTTCATTGTATACCTCACCGGAATAAACCAATCCTCAAAATATTAAAAAATAGTTAGTTTTGAGAGAAATACTTCTAAAAATGGTCAAAATTCACCCAAAAAATAGATTTTCACCATAATATTATAAAGTTGATTTTAACAATAATCTTTCAGTACATAAAATCTGACAAAAGGTTAAAAAAGAGTTCACCCCAATAGCAATTTAAAGTTGACATCTTCAATTATAAAGCCTATTATATGCGTGACGTTTGAGCAATCAGACGTTCTCCTCCATATCCTCCTTTGGTGGTTATTTTGCCGAGTCTTTTAGATCTCGGCTTTTTTTTGCCTGTAATTTGGCATTTTATGCGCCTTTTGGCAGATCCCCATGCTTTTCATCTGACAAAAATCGAAGACTTTTCCTTCAAAAAACCCTCTATCTTTTCCGTAGTTTCTCTATCTCCAGAAACTACATAAACATCTGTTATCAAAGCTTTTTTATCTCTTTTTTTAGCCATTATTTTAAAGATTTTCAGGAGTATTCCCCCCTCTTTTATCTCTTTAAAAAGCCTCTAAAAAAGGATTATGTCATTTTTCGTCAATAATATTTACTTTACCCCCAAAATATCGGTATGCTGAGATTATCATTAGGATCAATGGAGATCAGTTATGTCTTTTTTACATCCCCAAAAATATCCTCTTATTGTCGGTTTACTATTAGGAGCGACTTTCGTGATCAATATTCCTTCAGCTTTCGCACATCATTCTCCCGAGACAGCAGGTGCAAATCTCTTGCAGCAACAACCCTATACTTTAGATTCCCTCACAAACAGCAAACATATTGCAATTATGACCTACTCAATGCCTTACCTCTCCGGTCAGATGCAAAAAGCCACGGCATTACTTTTTTACCCTCAAAAGGAGAAGCCTCAAGCCGGTTGGAAAATTGTGGTATGGACCCATGGAACAGTAGGAGTAGCCGATCCTTGTGCTCCTAGCAATAACCTCCTTAATACCAATTTTAAAATTGCTGCCGAAGCCCTTCTCGAAAAAGGCTATGTCATTATCGCTCCTGATTATGAAGGTCTTGGTACCCCCGGAATCCATCCTTATCTTCATCTTGAAAGCGAGGCTCGCTCAGCCATTTATGCTGTGGAAGCCCTTAAAAATAGCGCTCCGAATGAGTTTCAAGGTGATTGGATGGTGATTGGCCAATCTCAAGGTGGACAAGCCTCTTTGGGGACCGCTGAGTACGCCAATAACGACCCTCATTTTAAAGGCGCGGTTGCCGGGGCTCCTGCGTCAAACTTACAGATGATTATTAAAGATATTGCGCCGAAAGCCTTTAATGATTTAGATGCTTTTGAGGCTCGCCATCATATCCCCTTACAGGATCGTAACTCCATCCACTCTTTTGCGACAATTCTTGCTTATGGAGCATTTGTAGGAATCGGCATTAAAGCTGAACATCCTGACTTTGACTACTTGGATCTTTTTTATCCTAATGCCCAAGCCTTCGCAAAAAGTGCGGAAGGAAATAATGGTGAAGATGGTCTTTGCTTAAATGATGTTAGAGCACTTTTCAAAAAAGATATCATTCAGTTTCTGAGTCAAAATCCTGCGGCAAAATTGACACAATATCCAGGAATCAATACTGAGGTTTTTAAAAGTCATCCCACCTTGACCACTTTTTTCGAAAAAAGCCAACCCGGCACTAAAAGACTAGATAAGCCTATTTTAATTATTCAAGGTGAAAAAGATACCAACGTGCCCGCAATTGTGACCCAAAAACTCACAGAAGATTTAATCGCTTTAGGCTCGCCTGATGTGGCGTTAATCATGGTCAAAGATGCATCCCACACAGAAGCCATTGTTTGGGAGAATGAGGCCGTGATTCAATTTGTCACACAACATATGCCCGTAGAATAATCAATTTAACAGAGAAAAGGCCTGTTGATATACCCCATTCTATCAACAGGCGTTTGATGGTTTTCACAAAAATTTAAGCAAAGGGAGCTCGCTTAAGCCTTTGTGAATAAAAAGTGAGTATTTCGATAATTTTAAGAAAAATCGATCGGATCAACTTCAATTAATAGACGAACACCATTTCGAATATTGGCTTCATAAAGCTTTCGTAAGTGGTAAGCAGCACGATGTAAAGCACTTCGAGACTCTGACTGCAAAATAATATGCACTCGATAAAATCCCTGCCGGCGCTTCAAGTTATTAGGCATAACAGGGGTAATTTCTACGCCCTCAATTTCCGGTAATAATGCAAGTATCCCTGAAAGATAGTGCGTTGCTTCTGCTTCGCTTCTCGCCTCTGACTGTACTAAGATCTGATGAGAGTATGGCGGCAACATCAATATTTCTCGAATCTCCAATGCTTTCTCAGCATAAGCGTGATAACCAATCTTTGGCAACTCATGAAAAAGTGCATTATCAGCAAACATCGTCTGCACAAGAACCTTTCCTTTTTTCTCCCCTCGACCAGCCCGTCCCGACACCTGCATTAACAGTTGGGCTAATTTCTCATCAGCCCGAAAATCATTCGCAAAAAAGAGTCCATCACTATTTAATAAAACAACCAGGGTAATATTTGGAAAATCATGCCCTTTAGCGAGCATTTGCGTCCCAATAATAATATCAGCCTCATGATCTCCAATCAGCGCTAAATGGCTCTCTAAATCACGACTATTACGGACATTATCCCGATCAAATCTTAATACTTTAGCTTGTGGAAAAGCATCCGCTAAAACTTTTTCAATTTTTTGTGTCCCCGCACCTAACTCTTTAAAAGTTTTCCCGCCACATTTTTGACAACTCTCAGGATAAGGGTAACGAGTAGCACAATGGTGGCAATGAAGCTTGCCTGTTGTTCGGTGATAATTTAAATAGCTACTACAATGATCACATTCCAGCATCGTCCCACAGTCAAGGCAGGTTAAAACGGGAGAAAAACCTCGCCGATTTAAAAATACTAATACTTGTTCTTGTCGTGCAATTGTTGCTTCAATCTCATCGAGCACTTTTGTAGAAATACCATCGTAGACTTTCTCTTCATGACAGTTAATAATCTCCCATTCCGGCATTTCACCACTGACCCGAGCTGGTAATTGGAAATAAGAAAAACGCCCTTCCTGAATATTTCGAACACTTTCGTAAGTGGGTGTTGCACTCCCTAAGACAAGCGGAATACCCTCCAAATCGGCTCGCTTAATAGCGCTATTGTGAGCGGAGTAACGAACCCCATCTCGCTGAATATAGGAGCTATCATGTGCCTCATCAAGAATGATGAGACCTAACCTCGCAAAAGGCGTAAACAGTGCCGATCTTGTACCAATAATAAGATCGACTCGTCCTAACATCGCATCTCGCCATGCCTGATGCCGCTCATTATCTGTAATTTGTGAATGAATAACGCCTATTCGTACCTGTAATGATTTTTCGATGCGAGATACAAATTGTGGTGTCAAGCCAATCTCAGGCACAAGCATCAAAACCTGCGCTCCTTTTGCTAAAAAATCTCGTGCAATCTCCGTGTAAACGGCTGTTTTCCCAGAACCTGTCACACCTTCAATAAAAGAGATTCCTGTACCTTTAGCAATAATACCATCGACAACTTTTTGCTGTGCCGGCGTTAATACTAGTGGCAACTCTAAAGATGGCATTAACGCTCTTGAAGTTGCATCATCGGTCTTTTCAATAGGCTGTAATAATTCCCACTGCAAAAGCTCTCGACGATGATTTTTAAAATTGGCAAATGCTGTTATTAAATCTCTTTCCGAATAAATCTCCCCCTCGGTAAAGAAATTCAGTATCGACAATTTAGCCCGTGCCTGACGATTTTCTTCCTTAAGACGCCAGCGCGCGCCTTCTGCTGTCAACTGATAAAAAACTTCTGTCTGATGCAGCGATTTCCCTTGACGCAAGGGCGCCGGTAAAAAAAGCTGCAGTACTTCCCCTATCGGTGCATGATAATAGGCGGCAATCCACTTTGCTAATGAGAGCAATGCCGGTGACAATAATGAGGTCGAGTCAATCATATCCCGTACGGGCTTCAACTTTTCTCGAGGGTACTCACTCTCATCTTTGACCGCCGTAATGACTCCTATCATTTTTCGGCGAGCAAAATCAACCTCTACGCGCATACCCGGTAATACCTGATTTTTATCCTGCACAATATACTCAAAAGTTTTATGAAGTGGGCACGGTAAGGCAACCTCAATAATCGCTTCTAAGTTTTTCTCCGGCATTATTTTCTTCCTTATTTTTACGCAGACGACTTCCTGTGAAATTTGATTCAGTTTACCATTTAGCACTTAAAGTTGCCCAACCATCCCACCATAAAAAAAGCTGAATGATCATCTTCATCATTCAGCTTTCATAGAGATTTCAAGGTCACATTTTAGTGCTCTCTAAAATTAAAATGGCACTCGTTTCATAATACGAGTCAGAAAGCGTGAAATACCTTGGCGAACAGTAGTTTTCTCAACATACTTAATCGAATAAACATTACGCTCCTTAATCGCTTCTAAGATATAAGCATCACTTGTTTGTAGTTCATCTACTAATCCTAATTTTTGCGCTTTTACCGCCAACCAATACTCTCCCGTTGCGATTGTTTGAATATCTAAACTCGGACGATATTGCTGAACAAAGTCTTTAAAAACGTCATGAATTTCTGTTAATTCATCTTTAAATTTTGCTTTTGCTTCATCGGTATTTTCACCAAACATTGTGACGGTCCGCTTATATTCCCCCGCCGTAAACTGTTCATAATCAATATTATATTTCTCTAAAACTTTATGAAAGTTTGGCAACTCTGCAACAACACCGATCGAACCTACAATAGCAAAAGGCGCAGCTACAATTCGATTCGCCACACAAGCCATTAAATAACCACCACTTGCTGCGACTTCATCAACCGCAACGGTCAAATTTAAGCCTTTATCACGAATTCGTACCAATTGAGATGCCGCTAAACCATAACTATTCACTGCGCCACCAGGGCTCGTTAGTTTTAATAAAACTTCATCTTTCTTTCCGGCAATATGAAGCAATGCAGAGACCTCTTCCCGAAGATTTTTCACCTCTTCTGCATGAACATCTCCATCAAACTCTAAAACGTATAATGTTTTTTCTTTAGGTTCAACTTTAGGTTCTTCTGTTTTTTTCCAAAACTGCCAAAATTTTTTCGGCGAAGCTTCGATTTTTTTATTACTAGACAGAGGCTCTACTACTCGATCATTCTGATCCAATGCCCCCTCTTCCGAGGCTTTATTCTCAGAGTTTACTGAAGAAGTTGCTTGCTTCGCTTTTTCTGCTTCTGATCCATTTTCCTCTTTACGCTCATGATCCTCATCTTTAAATTCTAAGAATCCCTCCTTAATCTGTTCAAAGTGATCTCCAATATCTTTAAATTCTATTTTTCCTCCACTTTGAGCATTATTAGAACGTAAAGAGACTAAGAATAAGATGGCGACCACAAAGCCAATTAAGAGCGTCGCTGTTTTTGCTAAAAAAAGTATAAAATCGATTAAATAAACCATTAAACCTAGGTCCTATTGATAAAAAAACCTGATTCTTCATATTAGAGAATCAGGTTATAACCCAAAGCATATCCATGATGATCTTCTAGCTATGATACCTACAATAACGATCTATTGTAGATCAGGAATATCAGACTTTCCTTACTGATATTCCTTGCTGAAGACGACTCATTGATATCCCTTGATAAATGTAAAACTACCTATGAATACTAATCTTTCTTCACTGCAGGAAGTTCAACTTTTGCATTTTTTTGAAGTTCTTCTAATTTTTGCTGATAAAGTATATTCGTTAATTGACTCTTCGTGGCTGTATCAAGCTCTTCAAAAGGCGTAATTTCTACATCACGAATATCATCTAATACAATAATATGAAAACCAAAATTAGATTGAACAGGCGCTTGACTCATTGCCCCTTTTTCCATCGCGATCAATGCTTGTGCAAATGAGGGATCCATCATTCCTGCATTAAACCAACCACCAATACTACCATCTCGCGCAGCGGTTGCAGTATCTAAAGATTTTTCTTTTGCTGCTTCTGCAAAAGTCTTCTCACCTTTATTAATCGCCTCTAAAATAGCCTGCGCTTCTGCTTCTGTTTCCACTAAAATATGAGACGCTTGATACTCTTTTTCATCTTTAACTTTAGAGAGTTCTGCATCATATATCGCTTTCATATCGGCATCTGAGAACTCATTCTTAGCCATCATATCTTCTAATAAAACCTGCGATAAAAGCAGATCTTCAATAATTTTAAGACGAATCTTATGATCTTCTGTCTTATCGAGTCCTCGAGATTTTGCCTCATTAGCAACGACATCTTGTTCTGCTAAAAGGGTTAGTAACTGTACCGCTAAAGTCTCATCTTCCACACTGTCAATACTACCAACAGCAATCCCTTGGGTCATATATAAGAAGTTATCTAACTCTCTTTTTGATACTTCTCGCCCATTGACTGTTGCAACGGGATCTTGAAATACATATTCTGAAACAGTGACATCAGCCCCATCAACGTTAGCTGGAGTATCTTGTGCCATCGCTGCTGATGAAAACGCCCCTAAAAGTGCCGTTGTTAATAAAGTTGTTTTGAATAATTTCTTCATTGTTACTCTTCCCTTTTTACTGGTTATTGAGTCATTATTTGAATACTTAACGCATGAATATCTGTATGCATCATCGTATCAAGTGCTTGATACACCAATCGGTGCTGCTTTAACATTGAAAGTCCCACAAAACTTGGTGCATCAATTTTCACAGTAAAATGCCCAGCACCACCTTTAGCGCCGGCATGTCCTGCATGCAAATGGCTATCATCGATCACTTCTAGAAAAGTCGGTGATAAAGCCGTTTCTAATAAGGTTCTAATTTTATCTAATCTATGTTGATTATTCATCTATTTTATCAATTAACTAAGTGATTTTATTATATCAATCATTTAAAAGGTATCGTTTTAATACGATTTCTTCTCCTTACCATGTAAGGTCTATTCTTTAATCTGAGGTCGATTCTGATTTATTTCAAGCTCTAATTGCTTTTTATATTCCTTACTTTTTTTGGATAGATAAAGAAGTAATCCCGCCGTTAATACAAAGGTCATGAGGGGATTAATGACCATCTTAAAAGTCATCCAAATATCGTCGGAAGGAACAAATAACACGATAATCGTATTTAATCCCGCCATAAAGAACATATAAGCAGCCCACCAAATATTGGTTCGCAACCACTCTTTTTGCGGCACGGTAATCTCTAAAGGCTTTTCAAAAAGCATCTGCGCTGGAGATTTTTTTAAATAGAACATTCCCAACAATGATAATCCAATGACCACATTCACCACTGTTGTTCGCCATTTAATAAAATCGCCATCCCCAAATACAATGGTGAGTGCTCCAAAAATGACTGTCGCCCCTAAAATGAGCCACTGATTTCGCTTGGTTTCTGTTCGATAAAAAAGTAACAAAACCGCCAAAGCTACAGCTGAGCTATAGACTAAGGCTTTTGTGGCGAACAGCAGATCAAAGCCAAAAAATAGATAAGTTCCTATGAAAAATAGAGAACAAATTCCAACTAATACCTGTGGCATAAGCGTTATATTTCCTTGATAACGCTATCTAATGTTGCGCCATCGAGTACATTATAAGTCGTGAGAGATTTGTCGATGCGACGAATCAAGCCTGTTAAAACTTTACCTGGTCCACACTCAACAACCGTCGTCACCCCTTCACGTGCCAGATATTCTATAGTTTCTGTCCAACGCACAGGCTCATAAAGTTGACTCACAAGTGCCTCTTTTATCTCTAACGCATCGGTATGTGATTTAACATCCACATTATGAATGACGATCTGATGAGGAGTTGAAAGCAACATATCTTCAAGCTCAGATGATAACCGCGCTGCTGCAGGTTTCATTAAAATACAATGCGAAGGTACAGAGACTGGTAATAATAAAGCTCTTCTTGCGCCACGCTCTTTAGCGAGCTCACAAGCGGCCTCAACTGCGACCTTCTCACCCGCAATGACCACTTGTCCTTGAGAGTTAAAATTCACTGCTGCAACAACACCTGATTCTTCAGAATCTTTACAAAGCGCAATCACCGCTTCATCATCTAATCCTAAAATGGCAGCCATAGCACCACTACCTGCAGGCACAGCTTCTTGCATGAATTGTCCACGATCATGGACTAGTTTTACCGCATCTTTAAATGCTAAAACTCCAGCAGCAACAAGAGCAGAATACTCCCCTAAACTATGTCCTGCTAAGAATGCTGGCATAGCACCATTCTCGGCAAGCCATACACGCCAAAGTGCGATACTTACCGTTAAAATCGCCGGCTGCGTAATCTCTGTTTTACCAAGCGTCTCAATATCGCCAGATTTAATAATATCTGAAAGCGAGAAACCTAAGGCCTCATCAGCTTCAACAAGCGTCTCCTTCACAATCTCATGATCTAAAAGATCTTGAATCATGCCAAGGCTTTGTGAACCTTGACCTGGAAATACAAATGCTAATGTACGATTCATTTCACTCATCTTGATAATCTCTCATTTAATTCTTGATCTATGATATATAAAAGCGATTGCCACACAGGTAGCACTCGCTTTTATACTATTGAATAGGTTAATTTATCATGGTTTTGCAGATAGATCACGCATAACAAGCTCGTTCTGTTCTAACAAAATATCCTTGAGAATTACATTCTGACTAATGCAGAACCCCAAGTAAAACCACCACCGAAGGCTTCCATGAGGACTAAATCCCCTTTTTTCACACGCCCATCTTTACGCGCGACATCCAATGCTAAAGGAATACTCGCAGCTGAAGTATTGGCGTGCTTATCCACCGTTACAATCATCTTTTCACGCGGCATCCCTGCTCGTTTTGCCGTTGCTGTCATAATACGAAGGTTTGCTTGATGTGGAATTAACCAATCAATATCATCTCCTGTTAAATTCGCTGCGGTTAAAGTCTCTTCCACAATCTCATGAAGTTTCGTGACCGCATGACGAAAAACCTCATTCCCTTTCATCTGCACATAAGGATAAACATCTGGCCCAGAAATCACGCTCTTTTTCACAGAGAGCAGCTCTTTGTAACTACCATCTGCATGTAGATGCGTTGAGATAATCCCTTCTTCCTCTGTCGCTTCTAATACCACTGCAGCAGCGCCATCTCCAAAAAGTACACACGTTGTACGATCTTCCCAATCTAATACACGAGAATAGAGCTCTGATCCCACTACAATCGCTTTTTTAGCAGAACCTGCTTTAATGAAGTTGTCCGCTATCCCTAAAGCGTAGATAAAACCTGAACAAGCCGCACTAATATCAAATGAGGCAGCATGATTATTACCGATCATCTCTTGTAATAATGTGGCTGTTGATGGATAAGTATGGTCTGGAGTTGTCGTTGCAAGAATAATTAAATCGATATCTTGAGCATCTACATTCGCATCTTTAAGCGCCGCCATTACCGCATGATATGCAAGACCTGAAGTTGTTGCATCATCATCTGCAATATGTCTTTGACAGATACCTGTACGCTCTACAATCCACTCATGGCTTGTATCAACTGTTTCAGATAACTTCTCATTTGTAACAACGTTTTCTGGCAAATACTGCCCTGTTCCAATTATTCTTGAATTCATCCCTATCCAACCTATTCTTCTAACTGCCCATTGACCGCAGATTCAAATTGTTTTCTCATCTTCTCGATGATCTGTTGCTCTACAAGCTTCACCGATATCTCAATTGCATTTTGAAATGAGACACGATCCGCATTACCATGTGACTTTACTACAATACCACGAAGACCCAAAAGACTCGCACCATTATGTTTGCGCGGATCCATTCCATTTTTAAGATCTTTCAAAACAGGCATTGATACAACTGCCGCACATTTTGTGAAAAGATTCTTCTTAAATGAATTAGAGAGTTGTTTAACAATCATTTTGACCGTACCTTCCAATGTCTTTAAGGCAATGTTACCTGTAAAACCATCAGACACAATCACATCCACATCATCAAAGAAAATACCATCTGGCTCTGTAAAGCCAATGTAATTAAGATCTGACGCTTCCATTAAAGGGACTGTTCCACGAACAAGCTCATTCCCTTTCATCGCCTCAGTCCCAATATTCATCAAAGAGACCTTCGGACGAGGATCTTGACTCACAGCAGAAGAGAGAAGCGATCCCATTACTGCAAACTGATAAAGATGCTCTGGCGTGACATCAACATTAGCACCTAGGTCTAACATATGGACATAACCACGCTCTCGAAGTGAAGGTATCGAAGTACAAATTGCGGGGCGCATAATACCCGGCAATGTTTTTAACACAAATTTTGCCGTTGCTAATAGGGCACCCGTATTACCTGCAGACATTGCAGCATCTGCATGCCCTTCCTTCACACAATTAATCGCAACACGCATTGATGAATCTTTTTTATTACGAAGTGCACTTTGTGGTGCATCATCCATCTCTACAACTTCTGTTGCAGGAACTAATTCAATTCGCCCAGATTTAAATAGCGGCTCATTCTCTAAAAGAGGTCTTAAAACTTCTTCTTTGCCAACAGCCAAAACTGAAAGGTTATCATGTGCTCTCAAAGCATTTACAACTGCTGGTAAAAATTCTGGAGCGCCGTTATCACCACTCATCATGTCAACTGCGAGTTTGATTTGCGCCTGATTATTCTCAATCACTTTGGCGATTCCTAATTCTTTTTTTAAAATATAATAATAAAAAACCTACGCGTATCTTTTCAATCAAGATGAAGCGTAGGTTCTTCGATAAATGTCTATCGATCCTAAAAAATAAGGATTATTCTTGATCGACAGCTTGTTCGTTTTTAGTGATCACTTTACGACCACGATAATATCCGTCTACAGTTACGTGATGACGTAAATGCGTTTCGCCAGATGTTTTATCAATACTTACAGGACGCGTAGTTAAGAAATCATGCGCACGACGCATTCCTCTTTTTGAACGAGTTACCTTCGATTTTTGTACAGCCATTTTAACAACTC
>JASLEF010000037.1 GCA_030151245.1 Ignatzschineria sp.
TTTAAAGTCTCCATAATTTGATAGCCCACGGTAAATGAAGGATTTAAAGAGGTCATCGGATCTTGGAAGATCATCGCAACATCATCTCCTAAAATACGACGTCGCTCTTTACGCTTTAAAGCCTGAAGATCCATCCCATCAAACTCTAAACATTGAGCCGTCACCGTTCCAGGAAAATCAATCAGCCCCATAATGGCTAAGGAACTCACAGATTTACCTGACCCAGATTCTCCAACAATACCGACCACTTCGCCCTTATCTACCGTATAACTCATTCGGTCTACCGCGCGAAAGCGATCCCTCTTTTCCCCAAACTCTACGGTGAGTGACTCCACTTTTAAGAGTGTCATAATCTTTCTGCTCCTTTCGTGAAATTATACTTTTAGTTTGGGATCAAGCGCATCGCGTAAGCCATCGCCCATAAGATTAAATGCTAAGACCGTTAATAAAATCGCAATCCCTGGGAATGCGACAACCCACCAGGCAGATTGTGCATATTGCAAGACATCTGATAACATCGTTCCCCACTCTGGTGTTGGTGGCTGAGCGCCCATCCCTAAGAATCCAAGAGCCGCCATATCCAAAATCGCATTAGAAAATCCTAATGTTGCCTGCACAATTAATGGGGCTAAACAGTTTGGTAAAATATTGACAAACATCTGACGTAAATTTCCGGCACCGGCAACTCTTGAAGCGACCACATAATCTTTCTCCATCTCACTTAAGGTCGTTGCTCTCGTTAAACGTACATAGTGCGGCAATGCGACAAAAGCTAAGGCGATCGAAGCATTGACGATGGATGGTCCAAAAATCGCAACTAATACCAACGCTAATAATAAACTCGGCAATGCCAGCATGATATCGACCACGCGCATAATCACCGCCTCAATAACACCGCCGAAATAGCCCGCCAGTAAGCCTAACGTAATGCCGAGAATTAGTGAGATTACCACGACAACAACCCCCACAAGGAGCGATAATCTTGCGCCATAAATCAAGCGACTTAAGATATCCCGTCCGACATCATCCGTTCCTAGAATAAATGTCCAAGAGCCACCCTCCATCCAAACCGGAGGCATTAATAAGCTACCCCGAAACTGCTCAGCAGGTAAATGAGGCGCGATAACGTTCGCAAAAATAGCGACTATCACGATAAATAAGATAAAACAGAGTCCCGCAACAGCCCCCTTATTTTTACTAAAATAGTGCCAAAACTGCTTAAATGCACTTTGGGGCTTTTTCATTTCTAAAAGATCAGGGGCTATAGGACGATTCGCTTCAAGCGCCATCTCCCCATCTTCCAAGATCACGTTCAGATCATGATTATGATTTGCCATCTGATCCTCCTAATTATGTCTAATACGAGGATTCACAACCCCGTAAAGCAGATCAACCACAAAATTCACTAAAATAATGAGTGTTGCAACGAGTAGAACACCACCTTGGACAACCGGATAATCTCGGCGCTGCAGCGCTTCAATCAGCCAGCGACCAACCCCTGGCCAAGAGAAAATTGTCTCCGTTAAAATAGCGCCTCCTAACATTGTCCCGACTTGTAGGCCAATGACGGTAACGACTGGAATCAGCGCATTACGAAGCGCATGAATCAAAATAATCCGAGCTCGCCCTAACCCCTTTGCCCTTGCCGTTAAGATATAATCCTCGCTTAAAACTTCTAACATCGAAGAGCGAGTCATTCGAACAATCACGGCTAAAGGAATCGTCCCTAGTACGATAGCGGGTAAAATAATATGATGAACCGCATCTTTAAAATCTCCTGACTCCCCAAAGAAAAAAGTATCTATGAGCATAAAACCTGTGAGAGGATCACCATCATCTAAAAAGACCATATCGCTCACACGTCCAGAAACCGGCGTCAAATCAAACTGCACGGATACTAAAAGAATCAACATCATTCCCCACCAGAAAATCGGCATGGAATACCCCGTTAAGGAGATGCCCACAGCAGTATGATCAAAAATAGACCCCCGTTTCACTGCGGCTAAAACACCTGTAGGAATTCCCACAGCCACAGCAAAAATCATGGCACAAACTGCAAGCTCTAAGGTTGCTTTAAATCGTGGTACAAACTCTGCCCAAACGGGTCTTTGAGTAACCAGTGAGTTTCCAAGGTCTCCATGAAAAATCCCCTTTAGATACTCCCAATACTGCATAATATAAGGTTGATCATAACCAAACTGCGCACGAAGCTCCGCATATCTTTCAGGAGTAATACCTCGTTCACCGGCAAGAATCAAAATCGGATCACCTGGAATCAGATGAATAAAGATAAACGTTAGTAAAGTAATTCCGATAAAGGTCGGAATAATCATGCCTAGACGCCGAAAGAAAAATTGAATCATAATATTTCCATAATGGCTGATTAAAAACAGAAGAAAAGATCAATAAAATCCAAATAAAAGAGCGCCAGAAAAGCCTGGCGCTTTTTGAACACCTTAGCCGTCAAGGTGTTGAATCTCATTAATTTTTAAAGAACTTATAAAATAAATCTATTTTTCTTCAACATCCACTTGATTGAAGTTATGCGTTCCTAATGGATCAATAATATAGTTCACAACTTCTTTACGCACTGGCATATAGACCGTGGAGTGGGCAATATTCAAGACGGGTTGTTCCCGATTTTGGATCTCTTGCGCTTCGCGGTAGAGGGCTACGCGCTTCTCCTGATCAGTTGTAGAGCGAGCTTCTGTTAAGAGCTTATCAAAATCTTCATTGCACCAACGTGAGTAGTTTGAGCCAGAGTTGACTGCATCACAACTTAAGAGGAAGGAGTAGAAGTTATCAGGATCTCCATTATCACCTGTCCATCCCATCAGAACAGTATCATGCTCTCCGTGACGAATACGTGTTAAATACTCCCCCCACTCATAAGTCACAATATTGGCTTTTACACCAATCTTCTCCCAGTCTGACTGAATCATCTCCGCCATACGACGCGCATTCGGATTATAAGGACGCTGAACCGGCATTGCCCAAAGGGAAATCTCCAATCCATTCACACCGGCTTCTTCTAATAATTCTTTTGCTTTCTCAACGTTATATTCGTAATCCTGAACATCATCGTTATAGCCCCACATTGTCGGGGGAATAAAGTTCTTCGCAACCTCTGCATTTCCTTGGAAGATTGCCTCAATGATATCCGCTTTATTCACTGCCATGCTTAGTGCCTGACGAACCTCTAATTTATCCAATGGCGCTTTATCCATATTAAATGCCAGATAACCAATGTTTAAACCTGTCAGTTCTTTTACCTCAATATTGTCATCCTTTTTCATGCGATCTAAATCAGCAAGATTAGGATATGGCATCACATGACACTCCCCTTTTTGCAACTTCGCAAAACGAACAGCCGCATCTGGCGTAATAGAGAAGACTAAACGATCTACTTTTGCCGGATCGCCAAAGTAGTCCTTAAATTTTGTATAAAGAATACGGGAATCTTGCTGGTACTGTCTAAATTCAAAAGGTCCCGTTCCAATTGGAATAAGATCAATCTGCTCAGGGGTTCCTTTTGCTAAGAGCTGCTCGGCATACTCCGCTGATAAAATCGAAGCAAAAGCCATCGCTAGATTTGCTAAAAATGGAGATTCTGGTCTCGTAAGGTTAATTTTGACCGTATAATCATCCACTTTTTCCACAGAATCAATGAGCTCATTGAAACCCATTGCTTCAAAATATTCAAACTGGCGGCTTGAAACATTATGGTAAGGATGGTCCTTATCCATCTGTCGATGGAAAGTAAAGAGGACATCGTCAGCATTAAAATCACGGGTAGGCTTAAAGTCTCGATTGCTATGGAACTTCACACCTTGACGCAAATGAAAAGTAAACTCCTTCCCATCTTCGCTCACCTCCCAAGACTCTGCGAGACTTGGTTCAAACTCTGTCGTTCCTAATTTAAACTCTGTTAATCGACTATAAATCGGAATACCGCTCGCATCAAAAGTCGTTCCTGTTGATGAGAGCTGAGGATTGAATGTTTCAGGGGAAGCCTCCGAACAGTAAACTAACGTTGCAGCACTCGCACTTCCCATCGCTAATGCCCCGACAAGTGCCATCGCACTCAAACTCTTTTTAACGCCCGCGCTAAGCTTGGATAATATTAAATTATCACTCATAACTCTCTCCTTAAATGACCTCTTTTTAGAGGTGGTTTTATCCATATTTATTATATTTTTATATACATTCTGATATACAGACATACAGTTTTATATGCACCTTTATACAAACATTTATAGATACGCTTGTATACTCGCTTATGTATTGTGATTTTGCATATATTATTTATATGTCTTGTATATTTTTATAAATCTTATTAAATTCTATGAGACTCCTAAAGTCTCATCTCTCAGTCAAATGGTGTTATAAAATCTCTTCTATCAACAACAAGATAGCTCTCTAATAGTTTACCCATCATTTAACCTGCTCTATTAATGATTACCTCTATTTATCCTAAAAAGCAATTTTTTTAAATGAATAATAGAATCTAGCTCACCCCAATATTCCAGAACAAAAAAGCAAAGCCCTTTTAGCTTTGCTCTCTTTCTTCTTATAATCTTCTACTCTTCAACTTCCACTTGAGAAAAATGATGTAATCCTAGAGGATCCACAATATAGTTTTTGACCTCTTTACGAACCGGCATAAAAACTTGTGCATGAGCAATATTAAAAACAGGCTGCTCACGATAAAGAATCTCTTGTGCTTTTTTGTAAAGAGCAATTCGCTGCTCTTGATCTGTTGTCGCCGTCGCTTCTAATAAGAGCTCATCAAATTCCGGATGACACCACTTAGAGTAATTTGAGCCCGCTTCTGACGCTCCACAACTCAATAAAATGGAGAAAAAGTTATCTGGGTCGCCATTATCACCAGTCCATCCCATGAGGGTTGTATCATGTTCCCCATTGCGAAGACGCGTTAAATACTCGCCCCATTCATAAGTCACAATATTAGCTTTGACACCAATCTTCGCCCAATCTGACTGAATCATCTCTGCCATTCGACGCGCATTAGGGTTATAGGGACGCTGAACCGGCATTGCCCAGAGTGTTATTTCAAATCCCGATTCTAATCCTGCCTTAGCTAAAAGCGCCTTTGCCGCTTCAGGATCATATTGATAATCTTCAATCTCATCGTGATAGCCCCACATCGTCGGGGGAATAAAGTTCTTCGCAGATTCAGCGCTCCCTTGATAGATCGCCTCTAAAATATCTGCTTTATTAATCGCTAAACTTAATGCCTGACGTACTTCTAATTTATCGAGAGGTTTTTTGTCCATATTAAATGCCAAATATCCCACATTAATTCCCGTACGTTCTTTCACATCGATCGCTGGATGATTTTGCATTCTCTCTAAATCAGCAAGATTAGGATAAGGCATTACATGACACTCTCCCTTTTGCAACTTCGCAAACCGAACAGCAGGATCTGGCGTAATAGAGAAGATTAAGCGATCTAATTTTGCCGGCGTTCCAAAATAATCCTTAAATTTTGTAAAAAGAATTCTCGAATCTGGTTCATAGGCCCTCAATTGAAATGGTCCCGTCCCGATGGGCTTAATATCAATCTCTTCAGGCTTGCCTTGTGCTAGGAGCTGCTCAGCATACTCCGCTGATAAAATAGAAGCGAACGTCATCGCGAGGTTGGGAAGAAATGTGGCATCTGGTCTTGTTAAAATAATTTTTACCGTAGAATCATCTACCTTTTCCACAGATTGAATAAGCTCAGGAAATCCCATTGATTCAAAATATTCAAACTGGCGACTAGAGATATTATGATAAGGATGTGTCGCATCCATCTGTCTTGCAAAACTAAAGATCACATCATCTGCGTTAAAATCTCGGCTAGGCTTAAAGTCACGGTTACTATGGAATTTCACCCCTTTTCGTAAGTGAAAGATGAACTCTTTCCCATCCTCACTGACATCCCAAGATTCCGCAAGGCTTGGCTCAAACTCAGTTGTCCCCAGTTTAAACTCTGTTAAGCGGTTATACATAGGAATTCCGCTCGCATCAAAAGTCGTCCCAGAAGATGCTAATTGCGGGTTAAAGGTTTCAGGGGAAGCCTCTGAGCAGTAGACTAACGTTGTAGCACTCGCACTCCCCATCGTTAATGCTCCGGCAATAGCCATCGCACTGAGACTTCTTTTAACCACGGTACTCGCGGTTGATAATTTGAAATGATGAATCATACTCTCTCCTTGTAGCACTCATTAAAAGTGCAATTTTGGCGGGTTATTGTTCTTATTGTTCTTATTGTTCTTATTGTTCTTATTGTTCTTATTGTTCTT
>JASLEF010000065.1 GCA_030151245.1 Ignatzschineria sp.
CTTTTTTAGAAACTTTACAAGATGACTTCCCCGAAGTGTCCTTAAGCTCTTCCGCTAATCCTTTATAGGTTGAAACACAAATCACAAGCATAAGTAGCGCTAAAGGTATTGCCATTGCTACAAGCGCAGACTGTAATCCTGCAAGCCCACCCGTCATTATTAATACAATAGAGATTAAGGCAATCACTAGACCCCAAATAATTTTGATACCATTTGTAGGATTTGGATTCCCATTTTCGCTCACCATACCTAATACAAATAACGCTGAGTTTGCTGATGTAATAAAGAAGATCATTACTAAAACCATTGTCAAAATACTTGTTAATACAGGATATGGGAAATAGTTAAGGAACACAAAGAAAGCAGAGGTTACATCTGTCTCCACAGCTTGAGCAAGCGCTGTTTGTCCCAAGTTTTGAATAATATGAATTGCACTGCCACCCATCACTGCAAACCAGAAAAACGAACCCAACACTGGAATAAATACTGCGCCAATCATGAATTCCTTAATAGTCCTACCTTTTGAAATTCGCGCAACAAAACTTCCAACTAATGGCGACCAAGCAATCCACCAGCCAAAGTAAAAAAGTGTCCAGCTCGCAATCCATGATCCATCTTCATAGGGCTCAGTACGAAGTGACATATTAATAAAGTTTTGCGCATAATCTCCCATACCTTGAAATAAGATTTTTAAAATAGTCTGTGTTGGTCCAAAAAATAGTACAAATCCTAACAGCGCAAATGCTAAGATCATATTCAGGTTTGATAAGTGCTTTATTCCTCCTTGCAAGCCGGAAATAGTCGTAGACACATAGATAATCGTTACAACAACAATAATAGCAATCTGAGTGGTTGGACCGACAGGTACCCCCCAAAGTCCATTCATACCACTATTAACCTGTAATGTTCCAAACCCTAAAGATGTCGCAATACCGATGACTACTGAAAAGATCACTAAAATATCAATCCACTTACCAAAAGATCCTCTAATTCTTTCTCCAACTAAGGGATAAAACACTGAGCTCAATGATGCTGGCAACTTTTTTCTAAATTGGAAAAAAGCTAATGAAACACCTACTAATGCATAGCAGGCCCATGCCGAAACCCCCCAATGTAAATAGACATACTGCATTGCTGTTTTAGCTGCTTGCTGTGTATACCCCTCTCCGACTGGAGGTGAAATATAATAAGAAACAGGTTCGGCGACCCCCCAAAACACTAGGCTAATCCCAATTGAAGCACTAAACAGCATTCCAATCCAAGTAGCGGTATTATATTCAGGCCTATCATCATCATCCCCTAAACGAATATGTCCAAATCTTGAGAATGCCAAGAACATACAGAACAAGAAAAAAATTAATACGGAACCAAGAATAAACCAACCTAAGTTATTGTAAATAAAAACTAAAGCTTCTTGAGAAAATCGTTCAACCTGTTCAGGTATCACAACACCTAATAATATTATTACCAAACTAAAAGCTAGCGATATATAAAGTACCGCTTTTTTATTTTTCATCATAATGATGACTCCTCCATGTAATTATTAATAGCATATATCTATTATTATTTTATTTTGACACTGCTAGTTTACACTTTAATCTCGAGAAACAATCACGTCAATAAGAGATTCTCTATTTACAAAGATATCTTTCAAGATACTGATATTACAATAACAACAAACCCTTAAAATATTTTATATATCCTAGTTAGATTTCTATTGACCAACAAAATGCTTTAGTTTATGATTCAGAAAGTAAACTTCAGGTTTACATCGTTTATCAATAATAATTAAAAACACCTAAAGGAGAGAGCTCATGAACGCAGAAAAAAATATTTCAATCGACGATCACATTGATTTAGACAACGCATGGACCATTCCGGCAAAATATTACACATCTGAGGAGATCTTTGAATTTGAGAAAGAGAAAATCTTTGCTAATAACTGGGTTTGCGTATCTCATATTAGCGAGGTTGCCGATAAAAACTCTTATATTATCCGGGAGATTATCGGTGAAAGCCTTATTCTAGTTCGCGGAAGAGATAATATCTTACGTGGATTCTATAATGTTTGTCCACATAGAGGTCATCAACTTATAAGCGGTGAAGGGGGCAAAGTTAAGAATGTGATCACCTGTCCTTATCATGCTTGGGCATTTAAGCTAGACGGAGAATTGGCGCATGCAACAAACTGTGAGAATGTGAATAACTTTGAAGCAGATGCCATGAGCTTAAGTCAATTCCACGTGACAGAATATGCAGGATTTATCTATATTAACTTAACAAGAGGTGAACCACAGCCAATCGAAGAGCAACTTCCTGGTCTTGCAGAAAAAATGGAAGAAGCTTGCGCTGTAATTAAAGACCTTAAATTAGCAGCACGTTTTGTGAACCGAACGGCGGCAAACTGGAAAACAATTGTTGATAACTATATTGAATGTTATCACTGCCCAACAAATCATGTTAGCTTCGCAAGCTCAGTAGATGTCGGTATGTATGACCATCTCTTACATGACAATTGGACAGTACAAATTGGAAAAGCAAAGCCTTCCGAATCCTCCTATCAATTTGATGATGCAGGGGGAGATCATAAGTTTTACGGTTTCTGGGTGTGGCCTTGCACAATGTTCAATATGCCGCCAGGGGAAGATTTCATGACCGTTATTTATGAGTTTCCTGAAAGCGCCGGAAAGACTTTACAATACTACGATATCTACTTCCTAAACGAAGAACTCACGGAGTATCAAAAAGATCTTATTGAGTGGTATCGCACAGTATTCCGCCCTGAAGATCTTCGTCTTGTTGAAGGAGTACAGCGTGGTCTAACATCTCGTGGTTATCGCGGTCAAGGTCGTATAATGGCAGATAAACAACGTAGTGGAATTAGTGAGCATGGCGTTGCCCATTTTCATAAAACAGTTGCGGAAGCACACTTAAAATAACTCGGCTCTTTTACCATATATTACTTTAAAGAAAAAGGTAACTGTCTAGATCCCTAGCCTGGATAGTTACCTCCTTTCTTTTATCATAAAAGTGATATTGCTAATGCCGTTAGAACTATAACTAAATATACTTCATCTACAAAGAGTGAGCTTATTATGACCAATATTACTGTGAAAGTTAGTAAAATTGAACAACTCTGTTCCTCAATAAAAATGTTTGAATTTCAAGCTGAAAAAGATCAGCTACTACCCTTCAAAGCGGGGAGTCATATCAGAGTGCATCTGAACAATATCAATGGGTATCGCGCCTATTCACTTATTAGCGATCCCAATAATATAAATCACTATAAGATTGCCGTATTGCATGATGAGAATTCTAAAGGTGGCTCGTCCTACATGCACACACAACTAACTGAAGGCGATATCATTGAAATATCTCCTGCGGAAAATTTTTTCCCATTAGTAAACGATGCTAATACACAACATATCCTGATCGCCGGAGGCATCGGAATTACCCCTTTTATCTCGTATATTTATGAGCTTGAAAAGAATAATTTTCCATTTGAACTCCACTACAGTTTCCGAAATGGTAATAATGCTGCTTTTATAGAACTTCTTAAAGAAAGACTGAGCGACAAATTATACCTCTATGATAACTCTCAAGATCAAAAATTATCTGTTGAATCCTTAATTCAACAACAAATCCAAAACGCTCATATCTATGTTTGTGGACCACAGTCCTTAATTGATGCCGTAATTGAACATGGTTCGTCACATTTAGGATCTGATAACGTACACTTCGAGAATTTTACTGAAACAGGGAGTAGCGGCGATTCTTTTGAAGTAGTATTTCAGCGCTCTGGCTTCAGTTTAAATATTGATGCAAATACCTCTATTTTACAGGCTATAGAAGCCGATAAGCGTATTAAAGTAGAGTGCATGTGCCGTAATGGTATCTGTGGGACATGCGAAACAACCATCCTTGAAGGTGAGGCGGACCATCGAGATCTCTACTTAGATGATGCCGAACGCGCAGCTCAAGAAACTATGATGATTTGTGTGTCTAGAGCCAAAGGTAAAAAAATTGTCTTAGACCTTTAATTCTTCCTCATCTTTATAAAACTTATGGGGTACTGGAAATATAAATACATATGCATGTATTAATCTACTCTATATAACTAAGCCTAATGATTTACTTCAATAATCATTAGGTTTTTTATTATCAATCCAATCCGAGGGGTTTCTAGGTTAATATAGCTAAATTTAAGGATTTAGGTACCTCTATTTCTAAAAATTCAACTAATGTTTTTAGCCTTATAGAATTACTTAATCGTGTGGGATATACCGCCCAAATATTGGCCTCTTGGCAATATTCAGGCAATACTCTGATCAATCGTCCTTGAGCGATTTCCGCTTCAATATCCCAAAGAGAACGAAGCATAATTCCCTGCCCGTCTAAGGCCCAATACCGAACAAGCTCTCCATTGTTCGAAGAGAGTTTCCCCGAGACTTTAATGTGCTCATCTCCCAAAAAAGATTGAAGCTTCCAGATCGCATAGGAAGAATCGCGCTCTTGAATAACAAGGCATGAATGATGCAAAAGATCTTGAAGTGTTTCCGGCATTCCATATTTTTCTAGATAGTCAGGGGCGGCACATAAGACCCGAATATTATTCGCTAATTTTTTTGCAATCAGATTCGGGGTAATTTTATCGCCTATATGAATATCGAGATCAACATGTTGTTCAACAAGATCTTGGATTTTATCAATCGTATCAAATCGGATAGTAATTTTTGGATATTTTTTCACAAACATAGAAAGAAGTGGAGCAATATGCTGCCTACCAAAACCTAAACTACTAGTTATCGAAAGATTTCCTTTCGGATCCCCCACATTTTCTACTATCGCTTCTGCCATTTTTTGATAGTTCAGCAATATCTCTTGCGCCCAGATATATGCCTTCTCTCCTTGGCCTGTTAATTCAATGACTCTAGATGTTCTGTACAATAATTTGCAGTTTAAGTTTTCCTCAAGAATTTGTATTCTTTTCGAAATATATGACCGAGAAAATCCTAATTCTTCCGCTGTCTGAATAAAACTTTTATTTTTGACAACAATCAGAAAAATTCTCAGATCATTTATTTGTGGTAACGCTTTCATTTTCTAATCTCCATCCAGTCATTCGCCATAAAACCTCGTATTACTTAACGAAGATTTTTTAAATTTAAAGTTTCCAAAATGTGCACCAAAAGTTTCCTAACTATAACTGATAAGCGCTTTTTTTTCTGCGATGATAGAACAATATCCATATATTCATTACTCACAAATACATATCAATAGATGCATCTATTCACGAACAACAAAGGAAATAGGTACTTATGACAAGAAAATTTAAAATCGCTGTACTAGCGGGAGATGGAATTGGCAAAGAAGTAATGCCTGAAGGCTTAAAGGTTTTATACAAAGCTTCAGAAAAATTTAATCTAAACCTAGAATTTACAACTTTTAATTGGGCGAATTGCGAGTACTACCAAGAACACGGCATCATGATGCCTGAAGATTGGTTTGAAACACTACAATCATTCGATGCCATCTATTATGGTGCTGTTGGATGGCCAGATATTGTTCCGGATCACATCTCTCTTTGGGGCTCTTTATTACAATTTCGCAGAAAATTTGATCAATATGTCAATCTTCGTCCTGTTCGCTTATTTCCTGGGGTTCAATCCCCACTTGCCAACAAAAAACCAGGAGATATTGATTTTTACGTTGTACGAGAAAATACAGAAGGCGAATATTCTGCAATCGGTGGCAGGGTTTATGAAGGTACTGAGCATGAGTTTGTATTGCAAGAATCGATCTTCAGTAAACGTGGAATTGATAGAATCTTACATTATGCATTCCAACTCGCACAAACGCGTTCTCGCAAAAAACTCACCAGCGCAACAAAATCCAATGGGATAGCTATCAGCATGCCGTATTGGGATGAGCGCGTTGAAGCAATTGCGCAAGACTATGCGGATATTTCATGGGATAAGCAACATATTGATATTCTATCTGCACGCTTTGTAATGTCACCGGAACAGTTTGATGTCGTTGTAGCCTCAAACTTATTTGGTGATATCCTCTCAGATCTAGGCCCAGCATGTACCGGTACAATGGGATTAGCTCCTTCTGCGAATATTAATCCAGAGCGCACATTCCCTTCTCTTTTTGAACCCGTTCACGGTTCTGCTCCAGATATTTATGGGCAAAATATTGCCAACCCTATCGCAATGATCTGGTCTGGAGCAATGATGTTAAACTTCTTTGGCGATTTAGATGAATGTGAAAACTATAAAAAAGCTCATAATGCCATCATGAAAGCAATTGAAACATCCTTAGCAGATGGTCCACATACTAAAGATTTAGGAGGCGTATCATCCACACAAGAACTCGGTACAGCCATTAGCAATCTTGTATAATCTATAACTGGCTTCCTACTGTAGAAAAATTATAAAATGCGAGATTTTAACAATCTCGCATTTTATTACCTCAGATGCTAACGCGATATACCCAAGCAATATTACGCGCTAACTGTCTTAAGTTTAGGGGCGTTGCGGCATAAGCTTCGTCTAAACTCATAGGCGCGCTAACAACACTAAAAACAGCATCAATACCGTGTGCATAAACCTCGCTATACCCTTCAGCGAGGCTTCCTGCTATTGCAATCACTGGCTTTTGATGTTTTTTAGCGATTTTTGCAACCCCAATCGGCGTTTTGCCAAAACAGGTCTGCCGATCTATCTTTCCTTCCCCCGTAATGACTAAATCAGCATCTTTAATGAACGCTTCAAGATTGACTGCCTCCATAACAATATCGACACCAGGGCGAAGATTGCCTTGCAAGAAAGCCACACACGCAGCGCCCATTCCGCCGGCAGCACCTGAGCCGTTGACAGTATTAACATCAATATTTATGTGCTCTAGAATCTTTCTAGAATAATGATAGAGGGCAGCATCAAGAATACTCACCATTTCTGAGCTTGCACCTTTTTGTGGGCCGAAAATAACAGATGCACCTCTCTCTCCTGTTAAGGGATTATCCACATCGCAAGCGACTTCAAATATACAACCATTGACACGCGCATCAATAAAGGAGAGATCTATGGTTGCCAGCTCACTCAATGCTTTGCCGCCAAAAGCTAACTCTTTGCCATCTGCATCCAAAAAACGACCGCCCAAAGCTTGTATCATACCGACACCGCCATCATTAGTCGCGCTTCCACCAATACCGAGTATGATTTTTTCAACACCTTGATTTAAAGCATCTAAAATAAGCTCACCTGTGCCAAAAGATGTAGTGATATAAGGATCTCGCTTAGCGAGCGGCACAAGTGCCAATCCACTCGCTTCAGCCATCTCAATAACAGCCGTCTTTCCATCACCAGTAATCCCATACAGCGCTACAATACTATCTCCTAACGGGCCAGTAACCTCTTTTTTTATATAATGACCCGCTGTTGCATCAATAATTGCAGTAACAGTTCCCTCTCCGCCATCGGCAACCGGTACTAAACAATAAACAGCATTTGGCAGAATTTCCTGAAAACCCAATTTAATTGTTTGCGCAACTTCCAAAGCAGTCATACTCTCTTTATAAGAGTCAGGCGCTATCACTATTTTCATTATGACCTCTTGTACAATTGATTTACTTTTAAAGTTATAAGATAAACGCACCCGCCAACCGAATACAGGCAATGACTTCTTGAGATCTAACCCCAATAAATTAAAAGCTGCATTACATTATCAATTACAATCTATTTAACAGCGTTAAACCACAGATCTATAGACAAAATTATGCCCATAGAGTACTTAGACATTTAACATACTTTGCAAATTAAATATATATTTGTTTGTATGGAGTAAAATAGGCGGAATCACTAAAAAGTGGGCT
>JASLEF010000078.1 GCA_030151245.1 Ignatzschineria sp.
CTCTACCTTTATTTCAGTAGAGATTGTTAGCTCTAATTTTTTTTCTAGAAAGTCTAGAGCGGCGGCTAATTTTTTATAAGATGATTGCAAATTAAGATTGCTACCTACACCATATTCATTATTTCCAAATATTAGATATTCAATATTAAAACCATGCTTATACAGACCATAGATAAACTTTAATGTAGGTGTTGATTTATTCGTTTCATATAAACTCACCGCCATTTGAGATATTTTAAGATGTTTAGCTAATTCGGCTTGCGTCATGGTCAGCTTTATCCGTTCGGTTTTTAATCTTGAGCCAAAACTATCTAATAAATGGTCCATCCTATCATTGCCTCTTAATGATTTATTTAAAAAGAACTCATTTTAATATCTTCAGTAATAAATATGAGATGTTAATTTTAACAACATTTTTTTTACTTTACTAATATTAATATAATATTTTTTTGTATTTCTTAACAAATTTTTGCTCTTATTGTATATAAATATATATTTCAGCTAGTTTTTTTTTAAAAAAAATTAACATTTTATTCTTTTTTAAAATGTTAGGAGATTTTTCTTATCTATCATTAAGTTGCTTATCTTTTTTTGATGTTGCAGTTTTTTACTTATTTGAAAATATTTTTATTGATTGGTTGAATTTTTTTAATAATGTTAATTCGCTTTATTGAAAATGATTTTTATAGTTGTTATTTCAATCATTTGTGAATATTTGTATTTATAAGTAATATTTCTTCATTAAATTTCTGATAGCTAGTTTTAATGAAGAGTTTTATATATTTTATCGTGTTTATTAACTAGTTATGTCCTTAAGCCTACTATGCGAAATTTTAAGTACAAATTTCGAGGCATCAGAATTTATTGAAAGACCCAGTCTAAATAAAATTAAGAAAATTAAGTACGGAATAAACATAATGAATAGAATTTATAGAGTTGTTTGGTGTCATGTTCGTAATACCTATGTTGTTGCTTCAGAGTTAGCATCGCGTAAAAAAGTTAAAAGCAGTAAGAATTCAACTTCTAAGAAAGGTTTGCTTATTGGTGCTGCATTATCAGCTATTTTATTGGTAGGTACAGCTAACGCAACTATTACCCCGGTACTTGAGGAAGGAGTGTCAGTAGTTGCTGGTGCTGAGGATGTCAATAATGCAAGTTCAATGGCTATCGATACTAATGATAAAAGCAGTGAGGGTGAAGAAGAGAATAAAACGTTAACTTCAAATGTGAATGATGGCTTAGTTATTTTAAATAACGATAAAACTCAAATAGTTTTAAATAAATCACAGTTTAATGAAAATCAAAAATCCGTTTCCTTTGTGTTAGGCCTTGGTGCACAAGCAAAAGATGTTATGGATACATATGATCATAAGATTGATGATGAGAATACGATAACGAAAATAAAGCGGGATGCTGATGATAATATTATCATGAGACCAAATACTAAAGCGATTGTTATGGGGAATCAAGCTATTGCTCATGATGAAAATTCAATTGCTATAGGGGACGGGGCGGAGTCGGCTTTTGATAGTGTTGTTTTAGGTTTCGGAGCCACGGCATCTACTATTCTTCAAAAGCCAGTAGAAAAATTAGATCCTGATGAAATACCAGATAGAGCATATGGAATGGTTGCAGTAGGGGCAAATTCCAAGGCAGAAGAGAAAAATGCATCGGCGATAGGGCATAGGGCAAAAGCAATAGGAACAGCTAACACAGCTATTGGAGGAGATTCGTCAGCAATAGGTTCGTATTCAACGGCGATAGGTGGAGGGGCGCAAGCTCTCAGAAATAATAGTATAGCCATTGGTGCAGCCAGTTATACCTCTGGTGATAGTGCTATCTCTATTGGTATGGGTGCTCAAGCGACTGAAGGGTCATCTTCAGCTATTGGTACCAGTGCAATGGCATCGGGCTATGGGGCCGCAGCTATAGGATCGGGTTCTATTGCTAGTAAGCATTATAGTACGGCGATAGGGTTTTCTGCTTCAGCAACTGGTGAAAATTCTATTGCTATTGGTGCTAATTCGGTAGCTGTAGATGATAAAACAGTTTCTTTTGGTCATGATGCTATCCCTGCAAAAGGAGAGGATAAAGCGAAAGAAGAGCTTAATAGACGTCTCATTCATGTTGCTGAAGGTCTCATTTCTGAAAGTTCTAAGGAAGCAATCAACGGTTCACAGCTCTTTACTGCGAAGAAAGATTTAGCAGATATTATTGCTGAAGACATTATCATGGAAGATGGTTCTATCAAGGCACCAACTTTTATCGAAACTATTCAAGTTGTGCAGAAAGATGCGGAAGGTAAGCCGGTATTAGATGATCAAGGTAATCCTGTATTAGTGGATCAAAAGCAAGATGGTTTCAATACTATTAAAGAAGCGGTGGATAGCTTAGGTCAAGGGAATGCAACACTTGTTGATAGTCTCGGTGGTGGTGCAACTGTTAATGCTGATGGCACAATCACTGGTCCAACCTATGTTATTAATGGTGGCGATTATAACAACGTAGGTGATGCAATCACGAATATTGATGGACGAGTGATTGATAACTCGAAGAAGATCGAAAATGTTACCAACGGTAAAGCTGGATTAGTAAAGCTTGGTGACAATAAGATTGTCATTGATAATGAGATTGAGGGAGCTTCTGCAGCTACAGTATTTGATTTTAGTAATACGAAAGGTGAGCTTCGTACGCTTGATGGAATTAAAGAAGGATGGTTAGATGAAAATTCAAACCAAGCCGTCACAGGTCGCCAACTTCATAAAACAAATCTCCAAATTGATGAGATAGAAGTTGACCTTAGTACTATGGGAGATAGTATTACCAATGTTGAAGAGCATATTACTGAAATATATGAAGGTAAAGCTGGTTTAGTTAAGTTATCAGATAGTGGTAACGCAGTTGTGATTGATAACGAATTAGCGAAGAAAGCTCAAACATTTAATATTGGGAATGAAGGTGGCGAAACACGTGTATTAACAGGTGTTCGAGCAGGTGAAATTTCTCATGACTCGACAGATGCAGTAAATGGTGGCCAAATTCATTACTTCGCAGAGACCGCGGCAAAACATCTGGGTGGTAATGCTGAAGCCGTTATGACGAAGGATGGTAAGTACATCATTACGGATCCTAACTTCGCAGGTGCCTTTGGATTTGAGGGTGAGGGTGCGCCTATCATCAATAATGTTTATAAAGGTTTTGAATATATCAATGATGAGATTGGTAAATTTGAAGCGGGTGAAGCGGGCTTACTACAGATGAAAGATGGAAAACTCGTCTTCAGCGATGTTGCGAAAAAAGCGACGGAGTTTGATGTAAGTGGT
>JASLEF010000096.1 GCA_030151245.1 Ignatzschineria sp.
ACCAACACTAATCGTCCAAAGGGGAGATACAATGAAAGTTATTCTTTTAGAAAAAATTGAAAATTTAGGTTCTCTTGGCGATACAGTTGATGTTAAGTCAGGATTTGCACGTAACTACCTTCTTCCACAAGGTTTAGCAACTGAAGCAACTCCAGCTAACATCGTTGTGTTCGAAGCTCGTCGCGCAGAACTCGAAATGAAACAAGCTGACGTTTTAGCAGCAGCAACAGCTCGTGGTGAAAAACTTGCTGGCTTAGTAATGACTATCGCAGCAAACGCTGGTTCAGAAGGTCGTTTATTCGGTTCAGTTACAGCTCAAGATATCGCAACACTTATTACTGATGCAGGCGTTCCTGTTGACCGTAAAGAAGTTCGTATCAACGATGGCGCAATCCGCGCACTTGGTGAGCATACAGTAACACTTCACCTCCACGCTGATGTGGATGCTGAAATCACTGTAAACGTTACAGCTGAGTAATATAAAGCTTTGCTTTAAAAAAATATTAATAAAATTCATCCTAAGACAATGAATCAAAAAAGCCCACTGGAAACAGTGGGCTTTTTCTATGGGCTAATGAGTCTATGAAATATCCTCAAATCCCGCCCCTTACCGTAATTAATGTTTGATAGAGAATAAAAAACACCCATTATATAAAGAGAGCTGTTTTTAAACACCAACGTTTTTCTACCCCGCCTATCTCAATGTATTTACTTTTTAATCGCTTTTTTAGAAACATTTTTTTTATGATTTGCTTGAAGATCTCTATCACTATTACTAGAAAGAGCCCCACGCCCCTCAGATTCCTTCTTTTGGAGAAAACGATCATAAATTCCAGGGAAGTTATTTAAAGAGAATAAATGAGCATACACCCAGGCTAACATGCCTTTTTGATTCAACTCAGCTAAAAGATCTCCACTTAATCCCATCCATTTTTTCTCATCAATAATATAAACATTTTGCACATCAAAAGTCTGCCCCCGTTCTCCCGTAATGGTGACGGTTTGACTCGATAAGAGCTCTTCTCTCTGTAAAATATCTGAAAATTCTTGTGTTCGTGCCATGTCTGCATGATAAGCGGATAAGAACTGTAATATCCCTTCTAAAAATGGACTTTTATCTCCCGATTCTGTAAATAAGGCTTGAGCATCTTTCGCTTCTGTCCATTGAGGACTTTCAAGATCTAAACAAACCGTTAGCTCCTCACTCTCTGGCGTACCTTTGGCTAAAACAAAAGGATATCTACGAACAAATGCTGGAATATAGCTTGAAGCCTCCCAATCTCCATTTGAATCTACAAATAAATTTTGTCCATCTTTCAATCCCAATAACGCTGATGGGATAAAATGGTCTCCCTCTTGTAAGAAAATAACTGGATAATTCTTTCCAGCACTTAGAAACTCAATACCTGCTAAAGGTACCCAATAACTGTGACTAGCAAAACCATACTTATTGGTTTTATCAAGCTTTAATTTTGAATGCAGCTTTGCTGAAAGCGCTTCAATTTTTTTATAAAACAACATACTTTTAGACATAAAATCCCCATCAATAAACGAATTGTTTATCATAAGACAGCCTAAAGCTGATGACCACTCCATAGCAATAAATAATTGATATTAATCATAATTTCTCTCCTCCCTATGCTATTTGAGATCGATATCCACCCAATTATTATTTAGTATTTAGGTTAAGAGCATCTTACAAAGAGTCATTTAATGGTGATACCTACAGCACGGTCTTCAAAAAATATACCTGTATTCGATGTCACTAAAAAAGCCCTTCCAATATCATATTCATGAACGACGTTTTAACCTTATTTCCCCCATATATAGTTATTTCTCTTTAAAGATATCGGTAATGACAATGGACATAAAAATGCCCCACCTACCAAAATTACGGTATAGATGAGGCATTCACTCAATCTGTTCGTGGGATTAACCCATATTATACGACTGATTTCATTCTATTCACCGCTACTATAAACAGGTTGAGGTCGAGCAGGCAATCTCCAACCAAATCGCTCAACTGCTAAAAGTCCACAACGTTGTAGAAATCTAGGAGCTGAATGGTAGAATCCTTGGGCATCAGGACCCATTGCAAGACTCATCCCAAAGACTAAATCCCCATAGATATTCAATTCTCGATAGTTACTATTGACGCTCAGTACATCATTGACCATTTCCGGAGTCTTCGCAATTTCCTCTTCAACGACAATTTTAAAATCCGCAATCATCTTCTCAAGATCATCCATAGCATGCGAGCCATCTAAAAGAAATTTCGTACTCGCGATATATCCCATACTGATGTTCAAAGGCTTTCTTGCAGCGAACTCTTCTGTACCATATTCTAATGCCGAACCATAACTATTCAGATAGATTGTTTCCGGCGTCTGACGAATAATCTGTGCATAAACACCATCGATGACGACTGTATCCCCAGCACTTGTTGGATAATATGCCTCATCATTCTCTACTTCTCGGGAGACCATTCCCTCTAAATAATCAATGGTTAAACGAACACGTCCATTATCTAATAATGGATTCACTAAATAAACAGAATAGAGATTAATATGCTCAATTTCCCAAGGTATTCCCTGATAAATCACCCGCTCCCCTTCTCTTGCTAACCCCATATTTAAAAATGTTCTTAAACGCTGAAAATAAGCGGGAATAGAGTTTCTAAAACTAATGATCATCGCTAAAATCATTAAAATTGCAAATCCAAAGAGCACCATATCCCCGGAGGAATGAAGAATGACCAATAGTGCGGTAAAGGAGATGACAAAAGAGAAAATTTCATAAAGCAGTAACATTAAGCGCCAAGCAAGCGTCGCTCTTTTCACATGTGTGTGATTCTGTAATTTCCTTTCATGACGAGCCACTACTTGTCGAAGAACCCAAGAAAAACAGTAAAGAAGCCCAAAGAATGCCCCTAAACTTAACAGTAATGTCTTTCCCTGATTACTCAAGAAATCCCAAGCCCCTTGTGAAACTCGTTCAACTAATGAGCCCTCTTTCTCAATCTCACGATATTGCAAATTAATCAGCTCTAACTGATTTGCATAATAAGCCCGTTTAAGTTCCCAGTTATTTCGAATTTTATCTAACTGTTTAATAGAAGCATCAGAAAGATGATCAAGATCTAACTCATCTAAATGTAACAGTGCATCGTCAATCGAGAGTAGATTATTTTGCAACTCTGCCCGAGCGGTTCTTATAAAATCTCGTTTTCGCTGTGATTCCGTTAAGTTCTGTAAAGAGCTAAATACCGGTTGAACAATTTTGATTAACTCTTTTTGCCAATCATAATGGAGGATCTCCTCCTCTTCATTACTAGAAACATCATAGAGCTCCACCTCTAAACCGCCAAGCGCTGTCTTTTCAAACATTTTCTCAAAGTTTCGCTTCTGTTGATCAAGCTGCATTAATGTTAAATTTAAGCTCTCCCGATGATCTTCATCTTCAGTCGTCTCAAGTTCCTGAAGAATCTTCGCACGCTTGGCATTAACATCTTCTAAGTTCCCCCGTATCTGGTTTAAAGAGAGAGTACTCTCCTTAACAGGAACGCTTAAATCTTGTGCGTGACCAATGCTAGTAATATGAAGCAGGAATACCATTATCCCCACAATCAACAAATAAACTCCCCTTCGGGGCACTCCTATTCTTACTGATTCCATCATCACCTTAACTCATTGAAATGTAAATTATTATCAATGATATTTTACATAGATGCCCCATTATTACCAGTAACGACTACTTTTAAGACATTCCCTCTCTAAAAAAGGCTTCCTCTATACGATTGATGCGAATAAAAATATTCCCCTAAAATAGCACGCTATCTTTAGCATCTATTGTTTGTATTGTTTTTTTAGAGATGCAAAAATTATTTAATGACAAACTTACTAAACCGATTTTTCACTGTAAAAAAGGTGATTAGCACGATGAAAAGGATATATAACACGAAGCAAGTTAACCCTAGCACCACAAACCCTCCCATCGAAATAGCAGAATCTAGATAGTTCATGAGTAACTCAAATGCAACTAACAATATCACAATCCAGAAACCTAAAAATCGCCCAGTACGAAGGATCTCCCCTATTTCCAGACGTTGAAGGCTCATTTTTTTAGAAAAAGATAGTGCCACTAAAGGGAGTAAAATAAAGCTATTAATCAACAAAATAACCCCTAAGTTTCCTAAAGCGATGGCATTAAATCCCATCACCAGATAGAGTGACATCATGACTGAAGTCATGAGATGAATCATAAAAAATAGCGTGATAAGATTCGCAATACGCCAATAATGAGGCGTTTTTTGTACCGCGCCTTTAAAAGTATCAAATACACTTCCGCCATATTGATATACCAAAATAAAACAGAGCGTATATACAGCACATTGAATCAGCAAATTCACAACGCCAACTGCCATATAGATGAAAAAAAGAGTATCAAACCCGCTAAGAGACTGATAGAAAAGGAGACTCACGGCACTCGTCAGCAATTCACAGATAATGACCATTACAACCGTGATCAGCATATTTTTCAAAGAAGCAATATTAATCCGAAAGTGATAAGCGCACATCAGAATGATCGCAAACTTTATCCCCATCTTTAATACAATACTCGATATCATCAATAAATTTTCAACAATCCCAAATTGCCAAAAGCTCACTAAAAAATTCTCATTCGAGGCATGAAGGCGCACTCCAATACTCAGCGAAATCATCGTCAAAATGCCCACTAATGGTAAAACATAGAGTGAATATGAGCGCTGAACAGATGCATTAATTGACTGATCTAACATCTAAGAATCCTTTGGTTTAAAAATGATAGCGAGGTAAATCTCTCTATTGATAAGTGCCTCATCTTACGAGATTCATCACCAATAAATAAAGAGTTGTCTGCTCATTTGACCTCTTTTCTACCGAAAAGAGCTTGATATCTTCATCATTCCTCCGCCACTATCGTCATTCCCCCTCAATTGAAAATATCTTAAGATGCTATTTTAAAAGTCTTTATCTCAAAAAAGTCTTTTAAAAACCCTAAAAAGTTAACGATTGTTATCTTTTTTATTGACTTCCCTCTTATCACGATCTATTATCTAAACTATTAAAAGTTAACTATTGTTTACCTCTCCAAAGGACCGATAACATGACCGATAAAAGAAGACCGATTAAAAGCCGCTCCAACACCCTGATGATTCGTTTAGCAAAATGGCTTTCCCATAAAAATATTACCCCGAATCAGATCTCGCTATTGAGCATCGCACCTGCCTTTATTACCATGATGGCTTTAATTTTTTGGCAAACTTCCTCCCTGCTTTGGGTACAAGTTGCACTGCTAGTCGTAGCGATTGCCGGCATTCAATTACGATTACTTTGCAATCTCATTGATGGAATGGTGGCGATTGAAGGCGGAAAAGTCACGCCCGCAGGTGAACTCTTTAATGAAGTGCCTGATCGCGTTAGTGATACGCTCTTTTTTGTAGGATTAGGTTTAAGCCTGATTTCACCCTTTAGTCAGGAAGCATCTTATGGATTAGCGCTTGGTCTACTCGCTTCACTCTTTGCCGCGTTAACAGCCTATGTTCGTGTCCTTGGCGTTTCGATGGGTTCACCGGCATTTTTCTCAGGTCCTTTTGCAAAACAACATCGCATGGCACTCATGAGTATCGCCTTAATTGCCACCATTATTGGGCTTTTCTTCTCCCTAACAACAGAATTTCTCTGGACTGCGATCGTGATAATTATTGTGGGCAGCTTTTTCACAGCGATAAGAAGACTTATTCAGATCTATCATTTTAAAAATGAAACGGCTGTAAAAATAGAGAATTAAGGCAACAAAAAAGATAAAAGAGATAAAAGAGCTTAAAAATAGCAATAATTCATATTACTCATCAAATGCTCTTCAGATGATTTCCCCAGTGAATCAATCCCTCATACTCTCTTAAAGACTAATCTTGAATATTTTAACGATATAATCAAACATATCGCCAACCAATCATTATTAAATAACGATAAAATCGATGATCAGAGTTTCAAAAGACTGATCACATTATTCTAAGGAGTTCCCTCATGTTTAACATCCCTGAACATGCCCTCACAATGAGCCTCTCTTTGATCATCATTTTAGTGATCGCTAGTGCCATCGTCTTCATGAAGATCAAACAAAATCCCACAAAAGATTACCAAGAACTCGTTCTTCGGACCCGTTCTTGGTGGTGGATGATTGCGATTATCTTGAGCGCACTCTTCTTCGGCGCCAATACTACCACGATTCTCTTTGCCTTTATCAGCTTCTTAGCTCTCAAAGAGTTCTACTCTATTACGCCTCTTCGCAGTGTAGATCGCCGTTTAGTATTTTGGGCTTATCTTGCCATTCCTTTGCAATACTACTTTGCCTCGATTCAATGGTTTGGCATGTTTATTATCTTTATTCCGGTCTATATGTTTCTATTTTTACCCTTCAGAGCTGTTTTAATCGGAGAAACTCAAGGCTTTATTCGTGCTAACTCTACCATCCAATGGAGCTTAATGCTCTGTGTCTTTGGCTTTAGCCATATTGCCTATCTTGCAAATTTACCCATTTCTTTCATAAACCCTAGTGCCGGCTTTTCTGGACTGATTCTCTTTCTTCTCTTTGTCACTCAGTTTAATGATGTGAGCCAATATGTTTCTGGAAAATGCTTTGGAAAACGCAAAATTATCCCGAAAGTAAGCCCCAATAAAACTTGGGGAGGATTTATTGGCGGATTTATTATTACCACTACTATTGCGGCATTTCTAGCGCCTTATTTAACGATTCTAACAATGACTCAAGGGCTTATTGCCGGCATGTTAATCGCGGTATCGGGATTCGTTGGCGATGTGGTTCTCTCTTCTGTTAAACGGGATCTTCGCATTAAAGATAGCGGAACACTGATTCCTGGTCATGGTGGTATTTTAGATCGAGTCGATAGTTTGATCTATGCAACCCCCATCTTCTTCCACTACTTCTACTATGTGACAGGGATATAAATCATGAATCATCCTCATCATTCAACAAACAGAACGAATCCAACTCACAGAACGCGCAAAATGAAATGGCTTAAATGGCTCTTCTTCGCCTTCATTGTTAAACCACTGGTACTCATTGGACTTGGACTTAATATTATTCACCGTCCTAAATTACCCGCCAAAGGTCCTGCGGTCATCGTTGCCAATCATACCAGTCATTTAGATACGTTAGTTTTAATGAGCCTCTACCCTTTATCGGCGATTCATCATATTCGTCCGGTTGCAGCAGCAGATTACTTTATGAAAAACCGTTTGATGCGATGGTTTTCTACAAAATGCATCGACATCATTCCCATTGATCGTAAAGTGATGAAAGCACCTGATGAACTCTTTGCCGAATGCCATCAAGCGCTGCAAAATAATGAGATCCTTATTCTCTTCCCCGAAGGAACGAGAGCCATGAGCGAAGAGCGTGATTTCAAGCTCAAACGCGGCATTCATATTCTAATCACTAAATATCCAGAGATTCCCGTTATTCCGGTGATTTTACGAGGATTAGGCAAAGCATTACCGAAAGGAGAGGCGCTCTTTGTGCCCTTTAATTGTGATGTGATTGTCGGCGACCCACTAATCTATCATCAGGATGCAAAGGTTTACTTACAAGCTTTAGAAGAGCAATATCACACGCTTTTAGCACAGACAATAAGTCATCCTCAAGCGTAGTTGAAAGAAGCACTATTGAGAGATCATCTCAATAACAGCGTTGCGTCATTTTTTAGAGTGTGCGATTGCCAAAGATACTATGGATTGTTGATCACTAATATGGGGCTGAAACATCGTCTACCCTCGATTTCTATACCGTATTTCTACACTATATCTGTCTGCGCCAATTATATTATCTATTTGAGCGTATGCGATGCAACCATCATCAAGCGCAAAACAGCTATCAAGAAGCAATTAAAAACCATTTTCAAAATTGCTAGGTCGTTATTATAGACTTGGTGTGATGAGTAGCTCACAATACTGAGCATCTTTAGCGACTCGTATTTGTGCTGATTGCCGACATTTTCCGGCGCCATTGTTACCGGCAATATAATTTAATACAGAATCCCCACTATTGATCAACAGCTTTCCTTGATAACGATCAGAACGCTCGTGCCCTTTTAACGAAACATTCCCCACAACCATTGCCGCTAATCGTTGCTTTAAAATCGATGCAGGTAATTCAGTTCCTTGATAATGTTGTGACTTCAGCCAATTTTGAGCCGCTTCACGATTACTCACTTGCTGTTTACTCGCCTGCGCTTCGGCGATCGTATAGAATTCTAATACCCAACCATTACTATTTTGATTCATAAGATTATAAGGGTTGGCAACCGCACTATACTGTTTCTCAAATACACTGTTACGCGCCGTCGCACTTTGCAATAACTGCTTTAAATTCTGCTGAACAGACTTTGGAGGAATGACAAAACCCAATGAGATCGCTTGATTTAAAACACTCCCCTCATTTTTCAATTTTGCACGATTCATCATTACCGGCATGACAAAGTTGCCAAGACCTTCTTGATACAACCCTCCTAAACTTGAAGGACACTCATTCAATAGATGAAACACTTGCCACTTTTGGTGCTCTTTGACCATAAATGCCGCATGAGAATAACGAATACCGTACTTCTCCAAATCCTGTCCACTTCGTGCAATAATCACAACCTCGCTATTTAAACGATTAAGTGCGGACTCAAGATCTTTTCCCACTGCAAAAGTTTGTTGCATTTCGATAGCGTTTAGATCGGTTGTACCACAGCTATTCTCTGCCACAATCGAACTACACGCGCCTAATAACATCGCACTAGCTAAAACAGCGAGCAACTTCATTTGTGCAAGAGATGCTTTCATCTATAACGCCTTTTGCTTCAGGATATTTGCATCAGCATGCTTGACAAAAAGGTGCTTCGCTTCGCCATTCACATAGAGCATTCTTTCACCTTTTTGCCCCTCTTCAAGCTTAATCTTATCATCAGCGTGAATCTCTACGCGATCTCTCGCCTCTTTGGGAAGCTTCAATTGCACAGGGTTTCCTGCTTCATCTTTTGCATCTAAATAGACAAAATCATCTTCCTCTTGAGCAATACTACCATTAGATGAGTGACTGGTGCCGCGCGTAATTTCCGTAGATGCAATCACCGGCAAAACAGCGACCGATATCATCACCATCGAAGAGAGTACCATCGAGCTTTCGCTATCATTTAACTGAGCTGAAGCGATCTGCGGCATCTGTATGAATGAGATCATAGAAACTGCTAATAGACTGATTTTAAGCTTTTTAGAAATGGGCATGGTTACCTCTCTATTTTATAAAAAATTATTTCCTCAGTATAATTCGATTACTTTCATAAACCTATTTAAAATTGGGCTAATTTCATATTAAAGATATTGATTCAAGATATTTGCCTATTTGCAAAATAAGTAGAATATTCCATGCTTTTTCACCTCGAATAAGCGACAATAAAGGTTTACTCGCTGATGAAACAGAAGGTCTATGGCACAGAAAAATCATCTCTTTCGCTTTGCTTCACACAAAAATAGTCGTGAAACGCTTTACGGAGAAACAAGGCTCGATCGCTATTATCCTTTTTCAAAAGATAATCGTTTAACAGTGATGGTTTGGAACATCTACAAACAGCAAAAACTCAATTGGTTATCGATTCTTCACGAATATGGCAAAGATCGAGATCTCATCCTACTGCAAGAGGCAAAGGCCTCTGAGGATCTCGTAAAATTCTCTAAAGAGCACTTTTTGGTAGGAGATCAAGTTCCGGCAATTGAGATCACCAAAGATTCGTATGGGGTGATGACACTCGCTTCAAGTTATCCTGTCTATTCAAGACCTTTCCGAACAGCAGAGCCCTTTCTTCGTCTTGCTAAATCAGCGCTGATCACGATTTATCCCCTCTTTGATAAACGCTTATTAATGGTCGTCAATGTCCATTCTGTCAATTTTAGTTTGGGCGTCAAAATCTATCGTGAACAGATTCAATCCATTGCTGAACATGTGATGAATCACAATGGTCCTGTGATATTTGCTGGCGATTTCAATACTTGGAGTCGAAAGCGCTTACATCTGCTCTATCTTTTTACACGCAGAATGGGCTTGAAATCTGTGAACTTTGATGATGATTGTCGAAAATCCTTCTTCAAATCTCCGCTTGATTTCATTTTTTACCGCGGACTGATTTTAGAAAAAAGCGAAGTTCTCCAAACGGATGCTTCCGATCATAATCCGCTACTGGTGGATTTTAGGATTCGGTAAATTCACGATAATAGTAATCATAGATCTCCATTATTTAATGAAGTGAATCGTTCAATGGCGAACCAAAATCACCTACATGATGCTGGATATCAACTTTTTCTTGCTGACCAAATCTGGTGCGCCAACATATTATCTACTGCTACAAGATTATTATAAGTATGCAAGCATTCAACCCAAGTGATACTAGAAGCATAAAAATAATATCTGACAACATTTATACAAAAAAATATATAAACACACATATATACATACACATACAAAAAGCACTTATAAAAAGCACTTATAAAACATACATGTAAAAATATTCTGAAACTAAGATCGTGACCAATCGTCGTAATCATCGACCCATAAAACCATTTTAAAAATCCTTTTAAAGATCGACTTTCTCGGTAATAAAAAGAGTTTCAACTTTCTCCAAGCGCTCAATTAATCCGGCGTAATCATTGGCGCGAACACTTAAAGTCATTTCACAATTGATACCATAGTTTTCAGATACTTTATCGGCATTAAAGTCGTTAATTACGTGATTGACATCATTTGTTGCCGGATAATCAAAAGTGAAACTCACTTGCAAACCAATCGTTTTGGTGACGATATTGGCTTTCTCTAACGCATTACGTGCGCCTTCTTGATATGCCGAAACGAGTCCGCCGGTGCCGAGCTTAATGCCGCCGAAATAACGCACAACCATTACTAAGACATTGGTAAGTTCTAAGGAGCGAATCTGCCCTAAAATCGGTCTGCCGGCAGAACCAGAAGGTTCACCATCATCATTAGCGCGATAATGTTCATACTTATCACCTAAAACGTAGGCGTAGCAAACATGACGAGAATCGTTATAACGTTTTCGATACTCATCTAAAAGATCATCAATCTCTGCTTCTGACGTGACCGGCACGGCAAAGGTGATGAAACGGCTGCGAGAAATGACAAACTCATCTTCGCTTAGTGCGGTAATAGTTCTATATTGATCACTTTTCATGAACGAGATTATATCATGAGATTGCAGAGATTTTTGACGCTCTGAATCAATTCTTTTATGACTAATCCAACGCTGATAATAGTAGCTCCTTCTTCGTTGTCGTACTGATCTAGAAAACATCACGACTTTCAAGCTCATGATTTATCTGATGCGGAGTAAGGTGGAACGATCCCTTCTGCATTAAATAAACTGACTATAACGCTGCAAAGTGCTCTGTACCCGCGCGGGTAATAGATCAAGATCTAGACTATCGAGCCAATTCTTAATCTCCAATCCTAAGGCGGTATCTCCTTCTAATGATAAGGTGCGATTAAAAAAGAGCGTGTCAGGGTCTTCTTGACGAGAGATCATCAAAACTAAAGGATTAAATGTCGACTTTAAAGTGACATCAGCCGCTCTGCCTCGATCATCAATGACCCTTAACTGCTCATTCTCTAGGGTGATTTTTATAGAATAATCAAGATCTTTCACTTCAATTAAAAATACTCGATCCTCTAAAAACTCCAAATCCCCCTCTTCAATGGCTGATTTAAAAAAGTGATTCAGAGTCATCCCCACGATCTTAAGTTTCAGCCATTGCGGCATTATTTTCAGATGATATTTACAAAGTGGTGGGATAACCTTTGGAATTTGTTGCATAAATTTTTGATGGAGATTCATAGTTTCCTCATTATTGATTGGTATCAAGACTCCTCTACTCTAAACAATCTATCTTGTAAGAGCTTTGATTCTAATCATTCTATAGGAGAGTTATGGAACTATTATGCCCCGCAGGAAATCTCCCCGCGCTAAAAACGGCCTTTGAATATGGTGCAGATGCTGCTTATATCGGACTGAAGGATGAAACAAATGCTCGGCATTTCCCGGGTCTTAATTTCACCGAAAAACGACTACAAGAAGCGATTAAGATAACTCGCGATTTTGGTAGAAAACTCCATGTTGCCATCAATACTTTCGCCCATCCTGCAAAGCAGTATATTTGGCGAGATGCAATTGATCGAGCGGTTGGTGAAGGCGTTGATGTATTGATTCTCTCCGATATTGCCAATCTTGATTACGTTGCCGAGAAATATCCCGAGATGGAAGTACATCTCTCAGTACAGGCATCTAGTACCTCTCTTGAATCCATTAAGTTTTATCATCGAGAGTTTCGGGTCGATCGTGTGGTGATTCCACGAGTATTACCGATTCATCAAGTAAAATCACTGGCAGCCGTTTCTCCTGTTCCTCTTGAGGTCTTTGCTTTTGGAGGACTTTGCATTATGGCGGAAGGACGATGTTATCTCTCCTCTTATGTGACCGGAAAATCCCCCAATACTGCCGGCGCTTGCTCTCCAGCAGAATTTGTCGAATGGGCAGAAATCGGTGATGGTGGACGAGAAACCCGCCTCAACAATGTTCTCATCGATCGTTTTACCAAAGAGGAAAATGCCGGATATCCAACGCTTTGCAAAGGTCGATACAGCGTTGACAACGCACTTTCTCACGTCATGGAAGAACCCACAAGCCTTAATACTATTGCGCTTATTCCAGACTTTTTCAAAATGGGAATTGCATCCGTTAAAATCGAAGGCCGTCAACGAAGCCCCGCCTATGTCTCTAAAGTCACGAAAACATGGCGCGAAGCAATTGACCACTATCTCACTAATCCTGAGACTTTCCAAGTGAAAGAACATTGGGAACAGGCTCTCAATGAGATTTCGGAAGGAAGACAGACAACTTTAGGAGCCTACCATCGCAAATGGCTCTGATCCTCTACTTTAGGGAGAGGTAATATTGAGATTTAGAAATATTCTTCCTTAAATATTTCAAATAGGTAATTGAGGACGGTAACCAACATTCATTTCAGTTATAGATCGGCTTTAAAACCACGCTCCTGATAACAACTCTTCTAAAGACATCCCAAAACCATGTAAAAATAACAACTTTAACATTAAAGGATCTTCATTATGAAACTCTCGCTTGGCCCTATTCTCTACTGCTGGGAACATAATCGCATTCATGATTTTTACGAAAAAGTGCAACAAAGTTCGGTAGATATTGTCTATTTAGGAGAAGCTGTTTGCGCTAAACGCCAAGAACTAAAACTTGAAGATTGGCTTGAGGTTGGTAAATCACTTCAAAATGCCGGCAAAGAAGTCGTGATCACATCCTTGGCATTAGTCGATAGTCCATCGAAGCTGAAAGATGTTAAAAGTGCCGTTAATAATGGGATATTCACTATTGAAGCCAATGATATGGCGGCTGTAAATCTCTGCTTCGAACAAGGACTCCCCTTCACCGCCGGACATGCGCTCAATCTTTATAATGCTGAATCCCTCAATGTACTGCTGCGTAATGGCATGCAAAGATGGTGTCTGCCTGTAGAACTATCTAAAAAATGGTTGGTAGAGATTAAAGAGAGAGCAGCAAGCTCCGGCATTTGGCATCAATTTGAGAAAGAGGTTTTAGGCTTTGGCTATCTGCCGCTCTCCTACTCTGCCCGTTGTTTTACCGCCCGAAGTGTTGGGAGAGAAAAAGCGAATTGTGAAGTCATTTGTATCGAAGATATCGCCGGGAAAGCCGTGATCTCTCAAGATAATGAACGTATTTTTACGATGAATGGTATACAGATGCAAAGTGGGCTCTGCAACAACCTGATTAATGAAATTCCCTCAATGGAAACTTTAATCGATATTATCCGCTTATCCCCGCTTGATGATCAAGAGATTTTCAATGTGATTGCGCAATATCAAGAAGCACTAACGAATCCTAATACCCGCTTCACACTTTCAAAGCAAGAATGTGATGGTTACTGGTTGGGAAATGCCGGAAAAACTACAAGTTATTTTGATTCACATTAAAAAGCTACTGCAATCGAGGTTTAAAATCTGAATCACAGCTGGAACGAATGCTTGCACGCTTTTAACAATTTCGTGCCAGCAAGATCAGCAATTATTTAAGGATAATTGTAATCATCTAGCAACAAGCAAAACTAAATTTCAGCGTCATCGCACACTAACACTTCATACTGGCGCATCAACTGATAGATGCACAACACTGGTTCTCTCCAGTATCCCGCAAGTTAATGGGGTTCGCATCGTGATACATAACAGATACGATAGATCATAAAAAAGCCACCTGATTGAATCAGATGGCTTACTCATATTTATTTTAATAACTCTATTTCAAATGCAATGCTGAAACTATGCTTCGTAATTTTCCAATGCAATCGCTAAACGGCGACCAGCTTCTTCTGCAAGTTTCTCATCTACTGTTGCAAATGAGAGGCGAAGCGTATCATCTTCTGGCGTACCAACATAGAATGCGGCACCCGGGACAAATACCACTTCAGCATCAATCGCATGTTTAAGTAATTTTGTCGCACTCATACCTTTTGGCAATCTCGCCCAAAGAAACATACCGCCTGTTGGTTCCGCAAAAGTAATCTTATCACCGAGATGCTCTCTTAAAGAATCCATCAACATTTGACAACGTGCTTGATACGCTTTTGAAATCTCTTTAATACGCGGTTGCAAACGACCACTTTTAAGATAGTTTGCCACGATTAACTGCGATAATACCGGTGTGTGAAGATCCACTGATTGCTTACAGATCACAATTTTGTTACGGATTCTTTCGCTTGTAACGATAAATCCTAAACGAAGTCCCGGCACCAATACTTTTGAAAATGATGAGAGGTAGACAATGTGCTCTTTCTCATTCTCTGTTTTTGCCAATGAATAGATCGGTTTTGCGAGTGCATCAGTGAAACGAATCTCCCCATAAGGGTCATCTTCGAAAATGACAAAATTGTGCTTCACTGCTAAATCTAAGATACGTTGACGATTTTCTTGTGATAACGTTGAACCTGTTGGGTTTGCAAAAGTAGGAACAATATAGAGCGCTTTAATTTTGCCTTTTTCAAGACGCGCTTCCAATGCATCCACATTTAAACCTTCTGCGCCACCTTCTATATCTTCCACATTCGCACCGGTCATTTTAAAACCTTGAATTGCGGCAAGATAAGTTGGGCGCTCAACTAAAATGGTGTCGCCCTCATCTAAAAACGTACGTGCAATTAAGTCTAAACCTTGTTGTGATCCGCTTGTGACAATGATTTCGCTGTTCTTAGCCGCAATCCCACGATCACTAATCAATTTTACAATTTCTGATTGTAAAACAGGCTCACCATCAGTGGTACTGTATTGATAAGCGTTAATTTCACCAGAGGCAATGACTTCATTCAGAGCGGCGTTAATCCCATCCATGTCAAACATATCTGCTGCAGGAATTCCCCCCGCGAGCGAGACAATATTTGGCATTTTACTATATTGTAAAAGATCTCTTACGATTGAGCTTTGAGAACCTTGAATGCGTTTTGCAAATAAACTCTCTAAATCCGCCATGATATATCACTACTCCTATGAATTTTTGTGATGAATTTTTTGTTGTATAACCGTCAATAATCTTCCTAAATGAGTGGTAGTTGATCATTGCTCAGTCTATCTCTCTTAAGCTGCTCTTTTTTACCATGATTGTTTATCAAACGTCACGCATAAATAAAAGATACTTACACAACAGATATCTCGTCGATACCCATCGACAAAGTATAACTTTGCTATAATACTGTAGCAGATAAAATAGCGCCTTGAAGGACTATTTTTCATGACTTCATTCTATGATTCATCTTATGATAATAAGAAGTTCTTTTTAGCATTTTTTAAATATCCCTTTTGGAGAAGACCGCCAATTATGAGTTTTCATCTCTACTATTCCAATCATCTCGATACCCTTCAATATATTGCAGGGTATCTGACAAAAGTTGATCCTCAAGAAAGTCCTTTTGATAAAGAATATTTCTTGGTTCAAAACTTTGGAATGGCCAGATGGATGCAGATAAAGCTCGCTAAACAACTAGGTATTTTGACACAATCAGAGTTTCTATTGCCTTCAAAAATGTTAATGAATCTCCTTGAAATGATTTTCACCGAAGAAGAGCGAGAGAAACAGCCTATTGAAAGACTTTCCAAAGACCAGCTATTTTGGCCATTGGTGCAGATTATTGATGACATCATTCATGAGCACTCTTCTACGCTACAACCTTCTGATGAGCTCTTTTCACCGCTAAGAAACTATCTAGCACAATATGAAAAAGATGCCGCAAGCAAGCGTGATAATAATCCTCTTCTAGGAATTTTACATCTTGCTGAAGAGCTTGCTGCAATATTTGACAAATATATCGTCTATCGTAGCCCGTGGATTAATGCCTGGACTCAGGGAGAGTTCGCGCCACAATATTTTGATCATAAATTACCGATAGAACTAGAAGCTTGGCAGGCAGCACTCTTTAAAAGGCTCTATGAAGCTTTAGGTTCCCCGCTTCATTTTGGTCTTTTACATCCTATTATTGAAGCGAAGCTTCAAGATCCTTGCATTCAGAAAAAACTCCCCAAGCGTATTTTTATTATTGGTTTAAACTCTCTGCCACCACTATTTCTAGATTTAATTGCGCAATTTTCAAAAATGATGGATATTCACCTCTTTTTTAATAACCCATCCCAATATTATTGGGGGGATCTCACAAAAGGAGCGGGATTACCCAGTTTTAATTTAACGAACTTCTTTGCACAAGCTGAAAGCACGATTGATCCGATTTCACCACATATTCCCCAATCGATGCTCGACTCTCTCAATGAGCATTGGCAAAACAGTTACGGAAATCCCTTACTTGCCTCATTAGGAAAAGTCGGAAGGGATCATCTGCATCTATTACAGAAATATGATGGAGATCTAGACCTTCAAATGACCGAGGCATTCGCAGAACCTGAAGTAAACTCATTACTCCATCATCTACAATCAGAAATTTATCATCTTCGCCCCGCAAGAGAGAGTGAAAAATTTCAAGTTGCCGAGGATGATAAATCCATTCAACTCCATAGTACTTATAGTCCTATGCGGGAAGTAGAAGCGCTCTATGACCAAATCCTACATCAATTAGAAAATAATCCCGAGTTAGAGCCTGAAGATATTGTGGTGATGACGCCGGATATTGAAAATTACGCTCCATTTATTAATGCCGTTTTTGGTAGCGCTCCTGAAGGTCGTTATCTTCCATATTCTATCTCTGATGTCAGCTTAAAAGAGAGTGAGACAATCTTCACTACTTTATTACAATTGCTTTCACTCCCAGAAAGCGCCTTTAAAGCCAGCGATCTTCTCTTATTAATCCAGATGCCGGAGATTATGGAGAAATTTCATTTTCAAGAAAATGACCTCTCACTCATTCACTTTTGGATTCACGATACCAATATCAAGCAAGCCATTGATGGAAGACATCTTACAGATGAATTACAAGCGCCTTATCGTCATCAGTTTGATTGGGATATCAATAGTTGGCGCTGGGGCTTACAAAGAATGTTACTTGGCTATGGTACCGAGCATGCGGCACTTGATTTACGAGTTGACATCGACACAGATCAGACAACCGGGATTAACTCTCCACATACCATTCTCCCTTATCCCCATATTGAAGGAAAAAATGCCGAAATTCTTGGAAATCTCTGTCACTTTATTGATCTCTTAATCGAGACCAAAAAACAACTCTCTGGCGAAAAAACCATTACCGAATGGCAACTTATCCTCGCAAAAGTCTGGCAAAATTTCTTTATCGCCTCACCTGAGAATAATGATAAACTCCACTATACTCAAAGATTATGGCAAGGAATTCTAGCTGGGGCTGAAACGATAAATTTCAGCAAAATGATCCCCTTAAAAGCTTTAACCCCCATGCTAGAAAATAAACTTTTAGAAGAGAAGCCTGAACAAAACTTTATCCAAGGAAAAATCACTTTCTGCTCTTTCATTCCCATGCGAACGATCCCTTTTAAAATGATCGCCATGATTGGTATGAACCAAGCTGACTTCCCTAAATCAACGGTTCATCATAGTTTTGACCTCATTCAATATCAACCTATGCGAGGTGATAGAAGCCGGAATACTGATGATCGTTATCTCTTTTTAGAAGCTTTGCTCTCGGCAAAAGAGACACTCTATTTAAGCTTTATTGGTAAATCTATCCGTGATAATAGTGATCTTTATCCCTCGTTACTGATTGATGAGTTATTACGTTATATTGATCAGGTTTCAATCACCTCCAATGAAGGTCTCACATCAACACAAATAACCTACCTTCATCCTATGGCATCTTATAATCCCGTACTCTTTACCGATAAAAGTGCGATTCAAAGCTTCCAAAATGAATGGATTTTGAATGATCAAGAAGCCATTGATTCTTACCATGCACCTTATCAATATCAAACGCTCATTGATCACTATCAAGAACAAGATCAAATTACCCCATTAACAGATCTCTCGTTAGATTCCCTCATTCGTTTCTATCAGGATCCTACCAACTATTTCGCAGAGCAACGACTCAATCTCTCCCCTTTTAGAGATCAAACAACCACCATTGAAGATGATGAACCCTTCTCCATCCATAAAGGGCTTGATGAGTATCAGTTTCACCAAGCACTAACCCATAATCTTCTGCAATCGGCCTTAACAGAGCCCATGGACTCTCATGAAAACATCGAGCAGAACCTCGATCTTATTAGCCAATCATTTTATCAAAACTACCGACTGCAAGGCGTATTGCCGAAGTTTGCCTATGGTGAGCTTGCGTGGCTTGATAAAAGCCAGTTCCCTCTGGCCTTGACAAATTACTTACAAGAAGCAGCCTATCCTTATGGCCAATTTGAGTTGTTAAGTTTTAAAAGCGGAATTACTCTACATGGCAAAATCCCGGCAGCTACCCCCGATCAAAGTATTATTCTTTGGGATGTTGGGCTTTTAAAGCATGATAGAATCATTAAAGGAGCGATCACAAATCTCTTTTTTCATGCAACCAAAGCACAAGAAGATGTCGCACAAACACTCTGGCTGATCGGTCGAGGGAAGGAAGAGATTCATAAAATCATTTACCCCTATTATCAACAACCTGAAGCCGCCAAAATTTTAACACACCTTATCAATGGCTATCTCTTCGGCATTCAAGGTCCCATTCCCTACCTTTATAAGGCTGGATCAGGATCACAAGAGGAAATTTTTCAAGATGCTAATTTCAAGGAGAATTTAATAGCACTTCGTACAGAGTTGCCACAATACTTTGATTTATCATTACAAGCATGGCAACCTCAAATATTTTCTGAGATTTTAAACAATGAGGAACTTGTCAATTCAATGCGTCAAACTACCAGAAATCATTTAAATAAGGTAAAATCTTTGGTGTCTGGAAATAATTCGTTCACGCGATTATTTCCCCAATATGGAGAAAAAGAGATATTAGCCTTTACCCTTTTTTTCCACCATTATCTCAATGAGTTAATGCCACATGAATAATGATAACCCCCAGTTAATGAAAGAGTTGCAGCATCCTACTGCGAAATATGATTACGATGGAATCACAGGAACTTGGCTCTTGATTCCTGCAAAATTTCACATTCTCATGCTTGCAATTGCACTTCCCATAATTTTATGGATGTTTCCCTTTATCCATTTGAAAGGGAATTACCGTTATGTATTTGCTGACTACCGTTATTATATTGCAGGAGCCGTCACCATTTTCTGCTTAGCCTCTACATTTTTAAGTATTATTAAAGCAAAACAGGTGAAATATCGTATTCGCCCGATGAGTCATGTTAACCGTCAAGGTGTCACAAAATCGAAAAATAGCCGCACTAAAAACTCAGTTGAAGTAGTCGAAAAACATCCCAAGGTCCATGTTGGACACCTTACAAATAAAAGACAAGCGATCTCCCCTACCACGGCTAAAAAACAGAGCTCATCACAAGATAAGGTAGCCAATATCATCACCAACAATGTCGTAAAAACAGCTGACAAAAATAAAACCTCAGCTACCGCAAAGTCACAAGGTCGAGCAAGAAGTAGTTCGGCACCAATATCTGCTAAACAGCCGAATACTCCGTCTCAAAAGTCACTTAAAGCAGCTTCTGATCAGAAGCTCGCCAAAAAGCCTAAAAAGTCTAAACAGATGCAGCTAGATCTTTAACCCCCAAAGAATATCAAGATATTCGTTGCCTAACGTCATTCAATTTAAGGAGCTTAACTTTAATGGTGCAACAGATGATTATTATCAGTGGTCTCTCTGGTTCTGGTAAATCAATAGCCTTACAAACATTAGAAGATGAAGGCTTTTTCTGTATTGATAACCTCCCTATCTCTTTTATTCCTAGATTTATTGAAGAGATTCAACAACGAAAAGGAATCGCAAGACTCGCCATCGGTGTTGATGCACGAAGCTTTCCAGAAGACCTTTCAGAGGCAGAATCGATTTTTAAACAGATTGAAGAATGTACTTCATTAACCCCCAAAATCCTCTTTCTAGATGCCAATGATGAGATTCTCATCAAACGTTATAGCCATACTCGAAGACGACATCCTCTATCTAGTACCGAGAAATCTCTAGTAGATGCCATTAATTATGAGAGAGAACTACTATCTCCCCTTCGCCTTCGCGCTAATGTTTTAGTAGATACCTCTTTTTTAAATGTCCACGAATTACGATCTATTCTTAAACAGCGACTTATTGAAAATAATCACAGTTCGCTCTTTATCAATATTATCTCTTTTGGCTATCGAAACGGTATCCCATTAGATGCCGATTTTGTCTTTGATGCCAGAATGCTCACAAATCCTCACTGGATCCCCCATCTTCGCGAATATACCGGACTGAGTAGCGAAATTACAGATTTTTTTGCCGAAACAGAAGATATCCAAGATTTTTACCATGATATCGCTGGCTTTATTACAAAATGGCTTCCATCCTTTAAAAAAGGAACACGCTCTTATCTCACAATCGCTATAGGTTGTACCGGCGGCAAACATCGCTCCGTTTACCTAGCTCAACGATTATTTGAACTTTTGCAGGCTGAAAACAATGTTCTCGTCAAACATCGAGAAATTAACATATAATTTTCAGCCTCTTTTTTTGTCTTAAATTTTTATGCTTATTGACACAAGGAACCCCATAATGTCCAACCTCATCGATGGAAAAGCATTTGCCCAAAATCTTCGCCAAACTATTACCGAACAGACTGCCGCTCTTGAAAAAGAACATCATATTCGCCCAGGATTAGCTGTCGTACTCGTAGGGGAAGATCCTGCAAGCCAAGTTTATGTTCGAAATAAAGAAAAATTTGCCATCGAGTGTGGTTTTAAGTCTGAGACTTTCCGTCTCTCTGCCGAGACAACACAAGCAGAGCTGTTACAACTTATCGATGACTTAAATCATGATCAAACGATTCATGGCATTTTAGTACAACTCCCTCTTCCTAAGCATCTTCACGAAGAAGAAGTTTTAAATGCGATTAATCCCTTAAAAGATGTGGATGGTTTCCACCCAGTGAATATCGGTCAACTCTCTATTGGTAAACCCTATTTAATTCCTTGTACTCCCTTAGGATCATTACTTTTACTACAAGATAAATTAGGAAAAGACCTCTCAGGGAAGCATGCCGTCATTGTGGGGCGCTCTAACATCGTCGGCAAGCCAATGATGCAACTTCTTTTGTCGCAAAACTGTACCGTGACTGTAGCTCACTCTCGCACGAAAGATGTTGCTAGCCTTTGCCGTGAGGCTGATATTGTAGTGGCGGCTGTCGGAGTTCCAAAACTGGTTAAAGGTGATTGGATTAAAAAAGGTGCGGCAGTCATTGATGTTGGTATCAATCGTATTGAAGAAAATGGCAAAATGCGTTTAGTTGGAGACGTGGATTTTGAAGAAGCAGTTAAAAATGCGGCCTACATTACTCCAGTCCCAGGTGGCGTTGGCCCTATGACCATTGCCTGTCTTTTAAGAAATACACTAACAGCCATGTGTTTACAAAATGGCATCGAGGATCCTAATAAGCTTTAAGCCTCTTTTAATCAAAGATTCAGCAATCAATAGATCTTGATGTAAATATTAATGTCGATATTGATACGTTTGTGGCTGTTGATGTATATCGGTGTCGATATTGATGCGATTGCTGCTGTTGATGTATATCGGTGTCGATATTGATGCGATTGCTGCTGTTGATGTATATCGGTATCGATATTGATGCAATTTTGCTGTTGATGTATATCGATATCGATATTAATGCAATTGTTGCTGTTGATGTATATCGGTATCGATATTGATGCGATTGCTGCTGTTGATGTATATCGATATCGATATTGATGCGATTGCTGCTGTTGTTGCCGTTAATATATTTCGATACTCATTCAATGCCTCATCAGAAGTTCTAATGCCGGAAACTCTCCGGCATTTTTTATGAGGCTTCACAGCTTCGCCTAATCAATTATCCTGATCAATTTCCCTGATCCCCTTCCTCTCCCCCCCAAAAAAAAAGAGAGATAATAGCAATAATCCATGTTTTAAATCTAACCAACGCTCTTTTCGCCCTAAAAAAGGAGCATCCCTTCTACTATCACGAGCTATTTCCAAAAAAACGCACCGATATTAAAAAAAGAGATCAAAGATAGATTGCTTAATCTTTCCGGTACTGCATCAAAAACGATGCATTTATTCACAAAAAACAACCCCCTCCCCTACTCAAAGCTTGTTAAAGACTATATAGTGAAACCATCAATTTTATTTTGTGGCTGCATTATTTGAGCTTCAACATTTTTATGTCATACAAGTTTAGGAGTCCACTATGAGCAAAATTATTCCTGGTGCGGAAGATTTCTTCTACGAAGGTAATCAAATCGGGGTTCTCGCAATTCATGGCTTTACCGGTACCACACAAAGCATGCGAGAATTAGGAAAGGGTTTAGCAGATGCAGGATTTACAGTTCTAGGACCTAGACTCACAGGTCACGGCATTACGCCCGAGGAGATGACTAAAGCGGAATTTAAGGATTGGCTCCAAGATGTAGAAGAAGCATTAGATGAACTCAGATTACATGCCGATAAAATATTTATCACAGGGCTATCTATGGGGGGCGCCTTAACGCTCTATCTAGCAGAAAACTATGATGATATTTTAGGCATTATCCCCATTAATGCCGCGATTGATATGCCCAATTTCAAAGATTTTTATCGCTCTCAA
>JASLEF010000100.1 GCA_030151245.1 Ignatzschineria sp.
GCTTTGGTAACAAAGCCCTCAGCGGTCTTAGCAGATGAACCTACAGGGAATCTCGATGAGGAGAATGCTCATGCGATCTTCGATCTCATGTGTGAGATTAATGCCGAGATTGGTACGGCATTAATTGTAGTCACTCATGATCATTCTTTAGCACGTAAGATGGATCAATGCTGGCGGCTTAATGAGATGCAACTCCATCCTGTTGATCGGACTGCTCTATAGTGATTTCATAGCGGTGATTTAAGAGACTATAAAAGTAGTGATAGTAGTTATAGTAGTGATAGCGAAATAACGAAATAGCGAAGTCGTCAAATAGTAAGATAGTAGTAATCAGATAGAATGTCATAAATCGAGTGCCAACGTTGTCAGTTAACTTAAAGATGTCTTAAAGATGTTTTTGAACTGTTGAGTTAGAGCAAAGTGGCCGTAGAAGAGAGAAGGGTAGAGTAGCGTGATGGATTGGTTAATGCAGGTGGTTGATATATTTCTCCATGTAGATGATTATCTAGAGGTGATTATCTCTCAGTATGGATATTGGATCTACGGGATTTTAATATTGATCGTTTTTTGTGAAACAGGGCTTGTCGTAACTCCCTTTTTACCGGGAGATTCTCTTCTCTTTGCGGCAGGTGCTTTAGCGGCAGCGGGATTGATGAATATCTGGATTCTCTTTGGAACATTACTTGTCGCTGCCATTGTTGGTGATGCTGTTAATTATCAGATAGGGCAACATTTAGGTGTTAAACCTTTTCGGCGTGATGCGAAGATCTTTAAGTTAAAATATCTTGAGAAGACGGAGGCATTTTATGAGCGTCATGGAGGCAAGACCATTATTTTAGCGCGATTTATCCCTATCATACGTACTTTTGCACCATTCGTTGCAGGGGCTAGTCGGATGTGTTATCGTCGATTTGGAACTTATAATATTGTAGGAGCACTCCTTTGGACCGGGAGCATGTTGGGGGCTGGTTACTTTTTTGGTCAGACCCAAATTGTTCAAGAGAATTTCTCCCTTATTGTTCTCGGAATTGTCTTTATATCAGCACTACCCATAGGGATTGAGGTTTTAAAGGCCTTGATCACTAAATATCGAAATAAAGTTGCACGGGACGGAGATAAAGCATAAACTTTCGCTAATAATAAATCATCTATCCATTTCTCTCTATTAGGAGCCCAACTCAGAGTTGAGGCCTTTAAGGAAATGCGAGGGCGCGTCCCCTATTGATCTACAAAATAAACATATCTTATCTATTCTAAAAAGAATTTTAGAATCCTCTCTTATACTTTTTATAAAATCAATCTATGAATCTAACAGAACTAAAACAAAAAACAGCCCAAGAGCTAGTAGATATTGCCGAAGAAATGAATATCCAGGGTCTGATGCGGGCGAAAAAGCATGAGCTCATCTTTGCCATTTTACAAGAACAAGCAGAAAAGGGGGGTGAGGTTATTGGTGATGGGGTGCTTGAAGTCCTTAATGATGGATACGGTTTTTTAAGAGGGGTAGATAGCTCCTTCTTAGCAGGGCCCGATGATGTCTATATCAGCCCTTCTCAAATAAGACGCTTCAATTTACGAACGGGCGATACCGTTTCCGGTGTTATTCGGGCGCCTAAGGATAATGAAAAATATTTTGCTCTAGTTAAAGTCAATGAGATTAACTATGAGCCGGTAAGTAAAAATCGTCGTAAAATCGCTTTTGAAAATTTAACACCGATTCATCCTAATGAGCCCTTAAAAATGGAGTTAGGAAATGGTTCGAGTGAAGATATTACCGCACGTTTAATTGATATTGTTGCCCCCATCGGTAAGGGGCAGAGAAGTATGATCGTCGCGCCACCTAAGGCGGGTAAAACGATTATGATGCAAAATATCGCTCAATCGATAGCAATTAATCATCCAGAAGCATATCTGATGGTGCTCTTAATTGATGAGCGTCCCGAAGAGGTAACAGAGATGCAGCGTTTAGTAAAAGGGGATGTTGTTGCTTCAACCTTTGATGAGCCAGCGCTTCGCCATGTACAGGTTGCTGAAATGGTGATTGAGAAAGCTCGTCGATTAGTAGAACATGGTCGAGATGTGGTGATTTTGCTCGATTCGATGACCCGTTTAGCGCGCGCTTATAATACTGTGGTTCCCTCTTCAGGTAAGGTGCTCTCTGGTGGGGTTGATGCTAATGCACTCCATCGCCCTAAACGTTTCTTTGGTGCTGCTCGTAATATTGAAAATGGGGGGAGTTTGACCATTATTGCAACAGCAATGGTTGATACCGGCTCGAAGATGGATGAGGTAATCTTTGAAGAGTTTAAAGGAACGGGGAACTCAGAGATTCAGTTAGATCGCCGTATTGCTGAAAAACGGATCTTCCCTGCAATCAATGTTAATCGTTCAGGAACTCGTCGTGAAGAGCTCTTAATGGGACCTGAAGAGTTACAGAAGATGTGGATTCTCCGCAAATTGATTCACCCAATGGATGAGATTGAAGCTGCTGAATTTATGCTCGAACGGATGAGAGAGACAAAGACAAACGCTGAATTTTTCCAGATGATGAAAGGGTAACGCCCCTGAAAGTGATCGAAAGAGCGTAGTGGGATGCGTAATAGATTTGCATTAGCGCGCTCTTTACAGTAAAATTCCCGTCTTGATTATTTTTTTAATGCGTTAAGCATTTAGATTGACGAATCTAAATGGGCATTAGAGAAGTAGGCCAATAGATAAACATTAATTAATGGATAAAATATTATGTCAAAAGAAAATACAATCAACTACCGTCCTGTAGTATTTCAAGATGCATCGAGTGATTTTGCGATCTTAACACGTTCAACTATCGCAACTAAAGATACAATCGTATGGACTGATGGTAACGAATACCCATTAGCGCGTATGGAAGTAACCTCTGCGTCACACCCATTCTTCACAGGTCAACAAAATATTCTTGATGCGGAAGGTCGTGTTGATCGTTTCCGTAAGAAATATGGCCGTTAATATTAATATTAGTGAATATAACGCTATTAGGATTTTAGAAAGAGCATCTCATTGAGATGCTTTTTTTATGGGAAAAATATGGGGGTTTGAAAAATAGGTCGAGATTGAGGTCGATAGCGCTTATGCTTATTACCGACAATCTAGGGCTAGGGATTGAGTTCTTTATAATCTCTTGGTGGTAACAATTTTCTCTTATCGCTAGCTTTGTCTAGAAATAGGCGCATAATATTGCAAACAGAATGGTAAAGATTGTGCTGATGATAAAAAAAATTATTCAAAAACTACTCTTTAAGTTGGATCCTGAATGCTCACATCATCTCTCTTTTTGGGGAATTAGGGCATTAACGGCATTCCCCTTTTTAAAAAAACGACTTATTGATCGAGAGAAGATCAATGAAGATCCTCGGCTTCAACGGCAGGTGTTAGGACTCACTTTTCGTCATCCGGTTGGTCTAGCTGCCGGGTTTGATAAAGATGCAAAGTTATATCAAGCATTAGGAGAATTGGGTTTTTCTTTTGTGGAGATCGGAACGATTACTCCCAAAGGGCAACCAGGAAATCCTAAAAAGAGGCTCTTTCGTCTTGTTGCGGAGAGCGCTATTATTAATCGAATGGGATTTAATAATGATGGGGTCGATGCCGCTTATCTCCGATTACAGAAACGGCAACATCGATTGATTATCGGTGGTAATATCGGCAAAAATAAAGCGACGCCCAATGAGCGTGCTGTTGAGGATTATTTAACCTGCTTTCAGAGACTATTTGATGTTGTCGATTATTTTGTTGTAAATGTGAGTTCTCCAAATACCCCTAATTTACGAGATTTGCAGGAGAAGGAGCCTCTACTTGAACTTCTCAATAGATTGCAAAGTGAAAATCAGAAATATCAAAATCCCAAACCGATTCTGCTTAAAATAGCTCCCGATCTTTCAGAAAATCAGCTGAGAGAGATTGTCGAGATTGTTGATGAGTCAAAAATTGCCGGTATTATTGCTACAAATACAACGATCTCGCGAGAAGGTGTTCAATCTCCGCTGAAAGCCGAAGCGGGAGGATTAAGTGGTGCCCCTTTAACAGAGCGATCTTTAGAAGTGATCCGCTTTTTAGCGAAAGAGAGTCAAGGGCGATTTCCCATTATTGGTGTGGGTGGGATTATGACGGCTCAAGATGCTTTAGACAAACTAGATGCAGGCGCCACTTTGGTGCAAATCTATAGTGGTTTTATCTATGAAGGACCACAATTAATTACCGATATCAATCGTGCACTATTAGCGCGATTAGAAAAATGAATCACCGAGGAACGGTTGTGGCTATTTTAAAATAATTGTTTATGTACTAAGATGGTCGAACAATATTATTCATCTCAAGTTTGAGTTTTTATTAAAATAGAGCTGAAGTGATCACTCCATTAATGGGGGGAATTACCGAAAGCTGGAGGAAATTAGTATGAGTACAAAAGATACTGTCACCTTTAGAAATAATAGAACAGGACATGAAGCAGATTTTCCAATTTTGGATTCTGTTTATGGTAACTCTGTTATTGATATTGCGAAGTTAAACAATGAAATGTCGATGTTTAGCTATGACCCAGGATATGTCTCTACAGCAAGTTGTGAGAGTGCAATTACCTATCTCGATGGTGAGAAGGGTGAGTTACTCTATCGTGGTTATCCTATCGAGCAGTTAGCAGCGAAGAAAGATTATCTTGATGTTGCTTATCTTCTTTGGAACGGAGAGCTTCCAGATGAAGCACAATCAAAAGAGTTTAAAGAGATCATCATGACTCACTCTTTGATGCATGAGAATATGAAGAGTTTCCTTCAAGGATTCCGCTATGACTCTCATCCAATGGCGATGTTAGTAGGATCAGTTGCTTCAATGGCAGGTTTCTACCATGATAAAATGAATATCTTCGATCCAGAGCATCGCATGATTATTGCTCATCGCTTAATCTCGAAAATGCCAACGATTGCGGCAGCTTGTTATAAGCATGGTCAAGGTCAGCCGATCCGTTATCCGCGTAATGATCTCTCCTATGCAGGAAACTTCTTACAGATGATGTTCTCAACGCCTTGTGCCGATTATGAAGTAGATCCAGTTGCAGAAAAAGCAATTGATGTGCTCTTTACGCTTCATGCAGACCATGAGCAAAATGCATCAACTTCAACTGTACGTTTAGCAGGTTCATCAGGTGCAGATCCATTTACAGCGATTGCATCAGGTATTGCTTCATTATGGGGACCATCACATGGTGGTGCGAACGAAGCAGTTCTTGTGATGCTAGAAGAGATTGGTGATGTTAGCAATATCGATAAATTTATTGCAAAAGCAAAAGATAAGAATGATCCATTCCGTTT
>JASLEF010000124.1 GCA_030151245.1 Ignatzschineria sp.
ATGGAGAGAAGAGCAGTTACAGAAGATCCAGCAAGCCTATGGTGATGAAGAGAGAGCACTTGCTGAATCGATCGCAAGAAAGGAAGAGATTGAACGCGCTTATCGTGAACGCCGGAAACAATATGAAAGCGAAATGGGACAAGAGCTTTTAACGATTGGTCAGAATCTCTCCTCCGAGTCACTATCTGCCTTAGAAGCTGCCGGTTTAGAAGCAAGTGGAATCTATAAAGCGATGTTCTTGGCAAATAAAGCAGCTGCTTTTGCAAATGCCATTATTTCAGCACAGGAAGCCGGCGCGAAAGCGCTTGCAGTTATGCCTGGTCCAGCAGGAATTGCACTCTCAAAAATGATTACGGGAATGGGGATGGTCAATGCCGGGATCATTGCCGGCACTGCATTACGCGGATTCGCCACTGGTGGATAGACCGGTCCCGGGGGTAAATATGAACCTGCCGGTATCGTACATGCCGGAGAGGTTGTCTTCTCACAAGATGATATTCGCCGATTAGGCGGTGTTCAGATCGTCGAGTCAATTCGTACAGGTAAGCTTCCAGGATTTAAAGAGGGAGGCATTGTCGGATTAGGCTCAGTGAATATTCCCGATCGAACCTTCCAGTCGCTCAATCATTTCTCTCCTGAAATCAACATTACCGTCCATGTCTCGGAGGATGGGACAGCAGATGTAGAAGCATATGATGGACTCGGTAAAAAGATCGATGAACGCATTAAAGTTACCGTAAAGCGAGAGATCGCCACAGCACAAAGACCGGGTGGGGTGTTGGCGAGGAGATAATTGATGATAGTAATAATTTACATCAGGCGGCCATTATATTTGTTACACTTAGTGGCAAATTATTAGATATATTTAGCATATACAGAGTAAGTACAATTTATTTAGCATCATGTCTAATTTTTTGTTTCTATTGGTATATTTGTTACCTATTGATGAGGAAAGATGCATAATCAATTAAGTATAAAAGATAAGAGTCAGGTAAGGCTATTAACTCGCGCATTTAGTAGGAATGCAATTTTAGAGTTAACCAAGTTTGGCTTTTCTCCCTTAATTAATAAGATCATTAAGGAGTTAGAGTTATCTATATCATGCGATATCTCATTGGCATCGTTATATGACTTCTTTTATGAGCAATTAGGAAAATATTATAAAAATGAATATTTCTATAAAAATATTCTTGCAAAAGAAATAGTTAAAGAGAAGCATCAGTATAAGAAAGTGACATACTTGAATGAATTTAGAGTTAGTGAGTCTATTGTTGATGTTGCTGTATTTAATGGTAGCTCAACAGCTTATGAGATTAAAACAGAATTCGATAATTTTGATAGGCTTAAATCACAGTTACCTTCATACCAAGAAGTTTTTGAATATATTAATTTGGTTGTTGATGAGCGCAAGATTATTTCTTTAGAAAAAATACTACCTGACAATATCGGAATATTAGTTTTGTCTGATGATAATAAAATTTATGAACATAAATCCGCAAAGAGTAATCTAGACAATTTAGATAAAAAATCAATACTCGATACGTTGAGATTATCGGAGATAATCGCATTTGCAAAAAGAAATCTAGGTTATAAACCTACAGGAAGAATACAACAACAAAAGAATGAGTGTTATGACTTGTTTTTACAATTGTCTTTAGAAGAGTTGCATTTGATCTATGTGAAAATAATGCATAGTAGGAGCTTTAAAGGTTATGAAACTAGTATTTTTCCAAAAATAACTAACTCATTGTTAGCATTGTTATTTAACTTAAGATTAAGTAAGCCCCAGTTAATAAATTTGAATAATACCTTAAAATGTGAATATAATTATTTTTGGTAAATATTTGTTTTTATTTTTATGGAGAGGTTAATGTATTATTCTTACTTAAGAGGAAAGAAGTTTGAGTTATTAGCAATAAGAGAAATGCTTCCCGTAATAGTTGAGGCTGATATTTCTGTAATTTTAGAACCAGTTAGGGGTACGCCTAATGATTTAAATGTTTGTTTAGATGCTGTTTCTGCAACTAATGGGAATCTTATTTTGATAGTAAATCCATCAGTTGGTGATTTACATCTGAACTCATATGTAAGGGAAACAGTAATAGGGAAGGTATTAGAGTCAGCACCTAAAATCGATTTAGGGATTTTGATTAGTGAAAAAACAACAGTAACAGAAATTAATCAGTTATTGCATCTCTATCCGTCATATAATTTTGTACTGATACATGAAGGTGAATTCAATGACTTAAAACAATTGAATGGTATTCTTCAGCAGTTACAAGTAAAAAAGAATGTTTTTATAGCAGATCATTGTAGCGAATTTTATCAACAAGAAGTAAAGAAATGCTCAAAACCAGCTATATTAATTAAAGATGGTTTTAGAATGCAACCTACAAATGCTGATTATGCAAATAATTTAGTGGAGTATTTTTCTGATTTATATTCCAATTATAGTCAACATGGCTACCAAGGTTTTGGAGATTTTAGTATTGTTGGAGACTATTATTCGGAAGGTGGTGGGCAAGCGAAAACAGTTGCAATTCATCTAACATATCCAGATAAAAATAATCATGGAATTCGTATTCAGCACTTTTTATCTGAAGAGCGCTTTGATTATGAAAGTGTTAGTATTTTGATTGATGAAGCATTATCGAAGCTTAAAGATTTCCTAACCTATGATAGACCAGATATATTAAGTTGGTCGAGTTCATGCCGGAACTTAATCGATATATATGATCAAAATAGAAATACTAGTCTCGCATATATTAAGAAGCTTTCTATCTCACATCATTTTGAATTGATGGCTTTTTTAACTCAGAACTCTTAATTTAAGTTATTACTTAAAAATAAAGAACCTCGCATCGCGAGGTTTTTTTACGTCTAAAGAAAAGTGAAAGTGGAAAGAAAGATGAAAACATTCAAATGGCAACCGATGATCGAGGCGACAAGTAAACGACAGTATCAAGCGAAAATTCAATCGTTTGGCGATGGTTATGAGCAACGGCAGAAAGGCTCACCACATACGGATCTGCGCATTTATGAAAATATGGTCTTTCGTGGTACGCGGGAATATGTTGAAGAGATCGCTAATTTTGTCGATGAGCATGCCGGCGTAAAGGCTTTTTTATGGCATGCGCATGATCGCAATCAGCCTCGGAAATATCGCACCGATGGTGATCCGATTGTGAAATTTATTACAAGAGATGTTTGGGAGATTACATTAACGATAAAAGAGGTATTGATATGATTTCAGATCAGTTTTTAGCGACTTTATCGGGAGTTGAGCAGGACTATATTGTTGATCTTTATGAGGTGGATGTTTCCCATGTGATTCGTGATGGCAGTAATTATTTCTATTTCTGTAATCACGTGAACGAGAAAGGTGAGAACGTTGTTTGGAATGGTCAGCCTTATGTGCCGATTCCAATCAAGGTCGAAGGAATGCAACTTAAAAGTGAAGGTCCAAGTAGCAGGCCGACAATGACCATTGCTAATGTGAATGGTTATATCACCGGCATTATTAATCAGTTTAATGGCTTGATTGGTGCGAAACTCGTTCGCCGGCGCGTACCATTACAGTTTTTAGATGCGGTCAATTTCTATGATGGCAATAAGCGTGCCAATCCGAATGAATATCTGTTGCAGGTTTATACCGTCAACTCCGCAATCTCATATAACCGAGAGCAAGCGACGTTTGAGTTATCACTTCCAAGCGAAACAGATGGTGCATTATTACCGAAGCGGACGATCTACTCATCTGTCTGTGTCCATCAATATCGTGATGAGTGTTGTGGCTATACCGGGAGACCGGTGGCCGATATCAATGATATTAGGACGAATGACTATAGCAAAGATCAATGCTCAAAGACTCTCAATGGATGCAAAATGCGTTTTGGGATGAATAGTCAGCTTCCATACGGAGGCTTCATCATGGCTGATAAGGTAGGGTAATGAGAGAGATTATTGAATATTGTCAAAGCAGAAAAGATCAAGAAGCCGGCGGAATTATCCAAGCCGGTATTTTTTTGCCATTCGAAAACATTGCAAAGGATCCGAAGAATCAATTTGAGTTTGATCTATCGAGAATTGATTACGATTCTATCGATGTCATCGTTCATTCCCATATCAATGGGATTCCCTATCTGTCCGATGTAGACCGTAAAGCGCAAGTTGCGAGCGGTAAGGAGTGGTGGCTCGTTGTCGGCGATAAGATCCATAAATACAAGCCTGTGCCATTGTTGCGAGGACGAGAGTTTATCTATGGAGAGCATGATTGTGGAACACTAATAGAAGATGCGATGCATTTATGCGGTATCAATCTCCGGCATTACAAGCGTGGAACAATCGAGAAAGATGCAGAAATTGGTAAGCTCGAAAAAACCTTACCCAAGCTAGGATTCGAGCGCATTGATCAGGTTGTAGAGGGTGCAGTTATCCTCACATCAAGCGGAGATGAAGCGAATCATGCAGCACTCTATATCGGCGATGATCGCGTTCTGCATCACATTTACGGCGGTATTTCTAAACGTGCATTTTACGGGAGTGAATTTCGTTCCCGAACACACTCAATATGGCTTCATAAAGAGTGGAAGCCGGGAATGATTGAAGCTATTCACAATGATTTAAGGGCATATGAATTATGAGACGAATAACAGTGAGATTCCACGGCGACTTAAAACAATTCGGCGATAATTTTAAACTGCATGCAGATTCAGCGAATGAAGCATTGCATTCACTCATGTGTC
>JASLEF010000160.1 GCA_030151245.1 Ignatzschineria sp.
GGGGACTAGAGTTAATATTTTTATTATTTTGGCAGCTTTAGGAGCGTTGCTTATATTCTATATAGATGAAAACTATAATATATCAAGCTTATTATTTGGAGTAATGATATTTTTATTCATTATATATTTGGTTGTTTTAAAATATATTCTTTTTAAGAATAAATATTAGGGTTAATTCTTTGTTGAAATAGGGATTCATTTATTGTTCAGATATATATCCTTGATCGGCATTCAGTAATTGAGTTTCATCTCAATTAGGATTTTGATTATCCTCATATTTCAGTTGTAATAGGCCCTCTCTCTTGGAATTAAAGGGTAACTATTATGAGTAGCCAAGCATCTTACATCACAGAACAGGATCACAATGTTTATGATGATATCTTAGATAAAGCATTAGCTGCTTTTGAAGGAGCTGCAACCAAGTTCTCTGTAATTCTCCCCAAAAACCGGCTCATCTTTGAGTAGAATTTCTAGTATCATTATTACAGGAGATTCATTATGAAAAAATCAAAATTTACCGATCATCAAATTATCGCTATTCTTAAACAAAACCAAGCAGGGGTTAAAGTCTCTGACTTATGTCGAGAACACGGCATGAGTAGCGCTACATTTTATAAATGGCGTTCTAAGTTTGGCGGCATGGATGCGTCGATGATTAGTCGTTTAAAAGAGCTAGAAGCAGAAAATAGACGACTTAAAAAAATGTATGCTGAAGAATGCCTCATCTCACGGATTCGCAAGGAAGCTCTTGAGGGGAAGTACTAAAGCTATCAGAACGCAAAGATATGGTGAAAAAACTATAAAACATGAAGGCATATCGATTCGATTAGCGTGTAAGATCTTTGCGATTAGTCCCAGTAGGTATCGTTATCAGCCTATTCTGTAAACCGAAAATGAGTGGGTCGCTCACTGTTTGATGGAAACGATAAAACTGCCAAAGCAGGTGAAAGATCGCTTTAATCGTGTTGAAGAAGAGATAAATGCCGGGGATCTATCACAAGAGATGATCAATTGGCTCGCCACGATGCAGATGACGGAGGAGCGAGGAGAGATCGACTGGGAAATTATCATCGATCCTTACGGCAACAGAGTTCGAGAAGAAAACCCTAAAAAGCTCTACCAACCCATTAGAATGCAAGGTCACAAATTCGCAGGAGCGAAATTTGAACGGCTCTGCCGACCCGAAGGGCGAATCACAGGATGTGATGAGTAACATTATGATATCGAAAGTGGTTTACATTATAACCGGCACCGGTATTATGATCCAAAACAAGGCCGATACATTAGCTAAGACCCGATAGGACTACAGGGGGGAATTAATAACTATGTTTATCTGCTGAATCCTAATCAATTAGTGGATCCGTTAGGATTACGCTCGGTTAGACAGAATGTACAACAACGAATGCATGGAAGAGCAATGGGGGCGGGACTGCAAACATATAGCTATACAACCCGAAATGCAAAAGCCTTTAGTGCATATATTAGTAGAATACAACAACGAAATAAGCTCACTCAAGAAGTCATAGAAGATATCGATGGGCATATAAAAAAATATTTTGACTTTGACCAATGGATGCAAAAAAGAAATCTTGGAGATATTGAATTTGAATATGGTTTAACTTTAGATGATCTTATTAATGAGAATCGCTATTCTTGTAGTGTTAAAGAGCCGAATATTCAATATTGGGCTTGTTATAGTGAGCCTAAACGTTCCTGCTCGGTTTCTGAGAATTTAGCAGGAGCATATGGAGAATGCGTAGCTCCTAAAAATTTCCTTTTTATTGGTAGAAATGAACCTAGTTTTTTAGAGGGGGATGGCTATCGGTACAATTGTAAGCCTGCAAGTATTTGAGTTATCAATAAACTATTAAAATAAAGAAGAGTAGTAATATTATGTTTACAAATATTAATCTTAAAATTTTATATATGTTTTTTCTATTTTTTATATCTTTTGCACAAGCTAATTGCCTTGATGGAATAGTTATTTTAGAAGAAGATACTAAGTCGATAGAAAGTTATCATGAAATCAATAAATTACTAAATAGCGCTATTAATTTAAATGATAACGATGCTTTTTACCAATTAGGGGAACTTTATATTGATGAGAATTTTATTAAAAAGGATTATGAATTAGCCGTCTGTTTTTTCAAATCTTCCGCTTTATTAGGCAACACCAAAGCAAAACAAAAATTGGAAGATTTATTAGCTGAGGGAGAAAAAATTGAGGAAGCACTGCAAAAAGGAGCTAAGTGGCTTGTAGCAATGAGTGAAAGTATGGGGTCTAGAGATTTAATTATTCAGTCTCGTGAACTTCTTAAGTTTATCCATAATGTAGAAAAAGCTACAAAGAACGTCGAATTACAATTTTTAATTGCTAATATTTATGAAACGTTGGGAGAGTTTTCTAGCGCTATAAAATGGTACACTGCTGCAATGCAACAGGATTTGAAAGAAGCTTATGGAGCTTTAGCAAGACTATATTACCTAGGATCTGGAACTAAGAAAGATATAGGAAAGGCTTTAGATTTGTATCACCAAGGTGCCAATATAGGTGATATAGGATCAATAGTAAACCTAGGAATTATATATGTTAATAGTGATGATTTGGAAGATAAAATGAAGGCCAAGGATTTGTTTGAAAAGGCAATTATACTTTCTGGGGATAATGAGGCTTATTTAGGTTTAGGCGGTATCTATGAAGAAGGCGTAATTGTCGATCAGGATATGGAAAAGGCGCTAGAATTTTATCTTAAGGCCGCTGAAGGTGGGGATGCAATAGCCCAATTGGTTTTAGGAGAAATTGCGCAAGAACAAGGGGAGATAAAAAAAGCATTATATTGGTATCAAAGATCTTGTAATAGTGGGGAAATAGAAGCTTGCAATATTTTAAAAGGCATTAAATAAATTATAGAACAGATATTCCATTTCAAAGTATAAAACTGATCCTATGCCCACTTTAAACTCAATCGTGAATATCTCTATTATCAAGCCGGGCAACTAACCACGACGCTCACAAGACAGGGCGAGATTCAGTATCATTATGATCTACTAGGACGATTAACCGGTGCTGAATCTTACGATTTTAAAAGAGAATATCAGTATGATCCTGCCGGCAATATTCTCCCGCAAGAGAAGAAACCCTATTATCAAGCGTTCGAAGAGAATCGGGTGTAGGAAGATGCAGCCTATTTCTATTTTTATGATCAGTATGGCAATCTTGATCGTAAGAATCATAAAGAAAAAGATGAGCGACATTACTTTATCTATGATGCGCAACATCGCCTCAAGCATTATGAGAAGTATGAAGAGGACCAAAAACTGGTCGAAAGCCATTATCAATATGATCCTTTAGGGCGAAGAATCTCGAAAGAGAGCACAATCTATCGTGATGGCAAACTGATAGATGAACCCCATTATTGGTATGGTTGGGAAGGGGATCGACTTGTCACAACAGAGCTTAATGATCAGAGAATCCATACAATCTACGATCCTTCCGGTTTTATGCCCTTAATTCGTTTAGAGCAAGCTTTACCATTGCCGGAAGCCTCAAAATCTCTTGGTGATATTATGGAAGCGGAGATGGCAGAGACAGGGATAAAACTGCCAAAGCAGGTTAAAGATCGCTTTAATAGAGTTGAAGAAGAGATCAATGCCGGGGATCTATCGCAAGAGATGACCGATTGGCTCACCACGATGCAGATGACGGAAGAGCGCATAAAAGCCGACTTTATGCCGGAAAAGGCGGAGAAACAGGCGCTCAAAAAACATTACTACCACACCGACCAAATCGGCACGCCGCTTGCGCTTGTGAATGAACAAGGTGAAATCGATTGGGAGATCGTGATCGATCCTTATGGCAACAGAGTTCGAGAAGAAAACCCCAACAAGATGTACCAGCCTATTAGAATGCAAGGTCACAAATTCGCAGGAGCGAAATTTGAACGGCTCTGCCGGCCCGAAGGGCGAATCACAGGGATGTGATGAGTAACATTTTGATGCAGAGAGTAACCTTCATTACAATAGGCACAGATACTATGATCCGAAACAAGGTAGATACATCAGCCAAGACCCAATTGGGTTACAGGGAGGGATTAATAATTATGTTTACCCTTTAAAACCTAGCCAAATGGTAGATCCGTTAGGTTTATCGCCTGAAAATTTTATTAGAGGAATCGCGGGGCCTGGACCATATGGTAATTCTTTAAATTTAGTAGGGGGAGGGAAGAAAAAATGTTCCGAGAGAATAAAGGAGCTGCTGGGAAATCAAGATATAACTATAACGAGAGAACAAATAAATGCAATCTATTCGTTTATGATGTATTAGATAAAGCAGATCATTCAAACCCTAATAGAACTCGGTTTGGAATTAATAGGGGCCCTATAAATGTACAATCTTGGTTTGATGGTATCAAAGATGGAACTATAAAAGGATTTGAAGCTGTGGATATACCTCAAGCAGGAGATCTTGTTGCAGTTAGATATCCTTATTCAGATGCAAGTGGACATATAGCTGTAGTGTTAGATCCAATTTTACAGACAAGTATAGGAGCAGGGGGAGCAAAAGGTTCCTATACAGGTGGTTGGCCATGGAATCAAGGTGCACCTCAGCCCAAGGAAGATTCTGATCTTATTTATATTAGATGTATTGATTGAGGACTATAGTCATGGTTAGATTCTTGTTTTTATTTTTGTTACTGTTATTACTGTTGCTTTTATTTATTGTTCATTTTTTCTCACAACCTTTTTATACCGAGATAGGTAAGTTACAAAATAGATCATTAGATGAAATTATTGAATACTTAGGAAAGCCAACGCATTACTATGATGAAAAAGGCTTTATTGCTTGGGAAAAAGCATTAAATTTTTATACGATACAAATTATACAAATAAATATCGATCAAAAAAATAATTTAAAAGATAAAAAGATAAATTATATAATCCAGAAGAATATTTATAATGGTAATACAAGATTTTTAATTAAAACTTTAAGTTTAGATGCTTATAACAGTGTTAATGTTGATTATAAGGTTTGGCCATTTTAAATGATAGGAAATTGTTTGATAAGCAGAGAATCCATACAATCTACGATCCTTCCGGTTTTACGCCCTTAATTCGTTTAGAGCAATCGCTCCCATTGCCGGAAGCATCAAAAGCGCTCGGCGATATCATGGAAGCGGAGATGGCAGAGACAGGGATAAAACTGCCAAAACAGGTTAAAGATCGCTTTAATAGAGTTGAAGAAGAGATCAATGCCGGGGATCTATCGCAAGAGATGACCAATTGGCTCGCCACGATGCAGATGACGGAGGAGCGCATTAAAACCGACTTTATGCCGGAAAAGGCGGAGAAACAGGCGCTGACAAAACATTATTACCACACCGACCAAATCGGCACACCGCTAGGGCTTGTGAATGAACAAGGAGAGATCGACTGGGAAATTGTCATCGATCCTTACGGCAACAGAGTCCGAGAAGAAAACCCGAATAAACTCTATCAACCCCTTAGAATGCAAGGTCACAAATTCGCAGGAGCGAAATTTGAACGGCTCTGCCTGCCCGAAGGGCGAATCACAGGATGTGATGAGTAACAGTATGATATCGAAAGTGGTTTACATTATAACCGGCACCGGTATTATGATCCGAAACAAGGACGATATATCAGTCAAGACCCGATAGGATTACAGGGGGGAATTAATAACTATGTTTATCCACTGAATCCTAATCAGGGGGTAGATCCTTTGGGTCTCAGATGGATTGATTGTGGTAAGGGCTGTCGAATTAGAATTGATCAAAATCATCAAGGTGAAGGTCGTCATTTACATTGGGAGTGTCGAGGCAAAGGAGTAGGTTCTGGGGTGTTTGGGAAATTTGGGGAGAAATCTCATGGAGAGGATTATACTTCAGCCCTAAGCATATTGTTAAATGTGCTAAAAACCACAGTTTTTCTCCAGAAGTTAGATATAGTTGTTCAGATGTTGTAATTCCAGCTCCTGTATCACAAACTAACGAGCAGAAATCTCCTTCTAGAAAGATTGGGGGTGGGGGAGAGTTCTTAGAATCCCCTCAGCGTTTATGTTTATGCCAGATCCTTGTGGTGAATATGGAGGGATGAAATATTCACCAGCTTATACTCAAAATCAATCTGGAAATCAAATGTTTTATTAAAATAATATTTTATTGATCGATGTTTAATATTTGGAAAACACCAAAGTTGTTATCGTAAATATATTATTATTTCTGTATTAATGTTGCAATTATTAAAAAAGAGTGGATATGAAAGATTTAAAGACGATATATTGGCATGATGGCATTTTTTTGAACATTGATTTTAGCATGAGAGATTTTAAAAAGGACTTAAATTTATCTTTAATGCTTTATGAAAATAATGAGTCATCTAAAAGAAAGGAGATAAGATTCATTTTTCATAATATAGATGATCTTTCTGTTAATATTGACACGGAAATACTAAGAGATAATCAATTGTCTGGTAATATTGATAATGTTTTTTTATATAAAAAAAATACTAAAAACAGATTGGTTTTTCATTTAATGGAAGGGTATATTAATTTTACCTTTAATAAGGTAACGGTAACGAATATATGAATGATGAATTAAGATTTTTGTGAGAGTTTTAATCATGCTACTATTTTTTAACTCAACAGCAAATACCAATACAACCGTGCCGGCAATATCCTACCACAAGAGAAGAATCCCTATTACCAAGAATTTGAAGAGAATAGAGTGCAAGAAGACGCTGAATACTTCAGGTAAAGCCAGAAAAACAGAAGCTCAAAAAACATTATTACCACACCGACCAAATCGGCACACCGCTAGCGCTTGTGAATGAGCGAGGAGAGATCGTCTGGGAAATTGTCATCGATCCATACGGCAACAGAGTCCGAGAAGAAAATCCCAATAAACTCTATCAGCCCATTAGGATGCAAGGTCACAAATTCGCAGGAGCGAAATTTGAACGGCTCTGCCGGCCCGAAGGGCGAATCACAGGGATGTGATGAGTAACACTTTGATGCAGAGAGTGGGTTACATTACAATAGACACCGGTATTATGATCCCAAACAAGGACGATACATCAGCCAAGACCCGATAGGATTACAGCGAGGGATTAATAACTATGTTTATCCACTCAATCCTAGTCAGAGTGTGGATCCATTGGGATTATGGGGTAGAATTTTCGGACCTGGCCCATATGGGCCTGCAATAGATGAGTATGGGGGGGTAGTCAGCCCCTATAAGACCTTTTAGGGGAAGGGTGTCTTCCGGTAGTAATGTTTTTGGGATAGGGGGAAGTTTAGGTCCTTTTTCTATAAATATATCTGCCGGATTAACTAGGTCTTCATCTAATACCGGGTTTTGCTTTGTTGCAGATCCCTGTATAACACCTATAAAATCAATATTTAAGGATCCGGGAAAAGGCTTTAAGGGCGGGATTCAATTTTATGCTGAAGATTCCAATTCTCCTATAGAGACAGGTGTTTCTCAAATGATATGTTCAACCGGGAGGGGGATAGGCTCTATAATTACAGAATGCAATGATGAAACAGGAGGACTTAGTAGCGGTATTTCTATAGGGGCTAAAGCTAAGACATCAACGTCGATAGATGATTGTATAAGATTATCATTTTGTACTAATAGTATAACTAGAGGAGTCAGAAATTTATGGTAATTAGAAAACTGAGATTTAGTGTTTTTGTATTAATATTATTTTTATCAAGCTTTACGCTAGCTGAGAATAATAGCTGTTTCAATATAAAAGCAAGTAGTAAACAAAATGTTTTAAAAATTTTTAATGAGTTAAATGATGATGCAATAAAGTGTTTAGAAGACTCTACCAATCCTGATGATTTATATATTTTGGGGTTATTACATACCACAGGAAAAATTGAAAAAAAAAATGCAAGTATATTGGGGGAAAATTTAATTAAGTTAGCTGCAGAAAAAGGTGTTCTAAGGGCTCAGTTTAGTTATGCAACTATTTTGATGAATAATAATGAGTTAAAACAAGCAGAATATTGGTTTTCTAAAGCAGCGTCAGAAGGTGAAGTCTCTTCTCAAGCAACGCTGGGATCAATCTATTTATTACAAGAAGGGGGGTATTCTCAAGGAAAATATTGGTTAGAAAAGGCATCTCAAAATAGAGACCCTATAGCCTCTTATAATTTAGGAATGTTATATTATATTGAAAATAATATTATTGAAGGTGTTGATTATTTTATTAAAAGTGCAGAAGATGGGTTTAATCCGGCTCAATTTTATTTAGGAAATTTTTATCGTGAGCAATTTATTGATGAAATTCCTAGAGATGATGAGAAGGCATTTTATTGGATGAGTAGAGCGGCAGAGGATGGCGATGCCTTGTCTGTTAATAATCTTGCTGAATTTTATATTGATGGAATAGGAACTGAGCAGGATAGTCAGAAAGCGTTTCAATTGTTTCAGCAGGTTTCTGATCTTAACGAGTGTTATGGCAAATATAATTTAGCTCAAGCCTATCTGCAAGGGATAGGGGTAGATAAGGATGAAGAAAAAGCTATTAATTGGCTAGCAAATATAGAGGATGATTTAAATTTAAATCTTAATGAACCTCACATTCGAGAGAACGCATCTCTCTTTTCAAAAGAAATCCTTCATCAGCTACCGTTGTGTTTACCAAAAGATTCCCCTGTATATTTAGTCCCATAGTTATAACTATGGGAGCCATTATTTATCGAGACTTTCAGAATAGATTGCTTCCCAGGTGAGTCATAAAGATAAGGATGATTAGCATTACTTTATCTATGATCCAAAACAAGACCGATACATTAGTCAAGACCCGATAGGACTACAGGGGGGAATTAATAACTATGTTTATCCGCTGAATCCTAATCAATTAGTGGATCCGTTAGGATTACGCTCTGTTAGACAGAATGTACAACAACGAATGCATGGAAGAGCAATGGGGGCGGGACTGCAAACATATAGCTATACAACCCGAAATGCAAAAGCCTTTAGTGCATATATTAGTAGAATACAACAACGAAATAAGCT
>JASLEF010000169.1 GCA_030151245.1 Ignatzschineria sp.
CTCAATCCTCATCTGCTTTATATAAGGAACAGGACTTTGAATCGAAGGCAGTATCTAATTATCTATCTATCCCAATAAAACGATAACAAGCACCAAGTAAGATATAAATTAACCTAGCTGTCACGATATATTACCATTCATTAGGCCTACTAAATAACGACTACCATTACTAAAACCCCTTGCCATATCACTGATTACAAAGATCAATATCACAATATAGAAAGAGACTTAAAAACTAATAAAAATATCAAATCACCATCTCTTATCAATACAAGATGACTTCAACCTTTAACTAGCCTACCTACTAGATATCACATGACACAACGCTTAATAATTACAGTGACTCTTCACTAATCCATTCTTTTAATAAACATATTGCGTATGCAGATGACCGCCTCTCTTTTTATTTTAATAACCTATAAAAAATCATCAAACTCCATTACTAGCAATACTAGGTCTAATATCTATCACTCCCCTATATCTCTTATAAAGATTCCCAACATCATTTGCCACAACCCCCTCTCGATTCACAACATCGCTTAGCTATCTATTTTCCCTCATAAATTTTTTAAATATTCCTCTTTTCAAAAGATTCTATGAACAAGATCAATTTTATTCATTTCATTAATGATCTACTCTAATTTACTATGTCATTATTCCTTTAATTCAGAGAGTTCACCCTTAACTAGGAGAAATCAAATAATGTCGACAAATAAAAAGTATTTTACAACTGCAGCTGGCGCACCCGTAGCCAACAACCAAGACTCGCTTACTGCGGGACGCCGTGGTCCTATGTTATTACAAGATGTTTGGTTTTTAGAGAAACTCGCACACTTTGATCGCGAAGTGATTCCTGAGCGCCGAATGCATGCTAAAGGATCTGGTGCATTTGGGAAATTTACCGTCACTCACGACATCTCCCAATATACTGCCGCTAAAGTTTTCTCAGAAATTGGTAAAGAGACTGAAATGTTCGTTCGATTCTCAACCGTTGCAGGAGAACGTGGTGGTGCGGATACAGAACGCGATATACGCGGGTTCGCGATGCGTTTTTATACAGAAGAAGGTAACTGGGACTTAGTAGGTAATAACACCCCTGTATTCTTCTTCCGCGATCCATTAAAATTCCCAGACTTAAACCACGCCGTAAAACGTGATCCTCGAACAAATATGCGTTGCCCAAATACAAACTGGGATTTTTGGACCGGCTTACCAGAAGCACTACACCAAGTGACAATTACGATGAGTGATCGCGGCATCCCAAGATCTTATCGACATATGCATGGCTTCGGCAGTCATACTTTTAGCTTCATTAATGCAAAAAAAGAGCGCTTCTGGGTAAAATTCCACTTCGTCTCACAACAAGGAATTGAGAATCTTACAGATGCTGAAGCAGAAGCTGTCATCGGAAAAGATCGCGAAGCAGCTCAACGCGACCTTTACAACTCCATTGAAAACGGAAACTTTCCTAAATGGGACATGTTTATTCAAATAATGACGCTTGAAGAAGCTGAAAATATGCCATACAACCCATTTGACCTAACAAAAGTTTGGTATAAAAAAGACTTCCCTCTCATTCCTGTAGGAACCTTTGAGTTAAATAGAAATCCAAATAACTATTTCCAAGATGTAGAGCAAGCGGCATTTAATCCGGCTCATATTGTTCCGGGGATTGGTTTCTCACCAGACAGAATGCTACAAGGTCGCCTCTTCTCTTATGGAGATGCGCAGCGCTATCGCCTCGGAGTTAACCACCATCAAATTCCGGTGAATTCTCCAAAATGCCCTGTACATAGCTTCCACAGAGATGGTGCAATGCGAGTTGATGGTAATCAAGGAAGTACAATTGCCTACGAGCCTAATAGCTATGGCGAATGGCAAGATCAAAAACATTTAGATGAGCCTGCTTTAGATCTCATCGGTCCGGCAAGTCGTTGGGATTTTCATGAAGATGACAATCACTATTTTGAACAGCCCGGTAAGCTCTTTATGCTCATGAATGATGAAGAAAAACAGCGTCTTTTTGACAATACTGGTCGTAACATGGGGGATAGTGAAGATCATATTAAAGTTCGTCATATTACCCACTGCTATAAAGCCCATCCTGATTATGGAACAGGTGTTGCAAAAGCACTCGGGTTTGATATCGATAAAATTGTAAGTGAAATGCAATAGCCCACAAAAAATGGAGACTTATCCCATAAAATAAGCCTTAAAACCAGAAGCCCTCAGGAGTTCTCTACTCTTGAGGGCTTTTTTCATAAAACTTCTAAAAATACATTTAGTATTAAAAGTGGTAACATATCAGGTCGCTTTAAGGAGGCTATTTGATTAAAATCTATACGTCACTTTAAAGAAAAATCATTATCAATCATCCTATTAAAAGTGTCTTATACACTGTTAATAGAATGATTGATTCCCCCAACTATTGATGCTTTTCTAATAATAGAGGATCTCCATTCATGTTTTATCAACTAGCCAAACAACGCACTCTTGAAACAGATCGACTAATTCTACGCCCTATTACTCTTGATGATGCCGCAGATCTCTTTGAGTACGCCAGTGATCCTGAAAATACAAAACATACATTCCCAACCCACCAATCGATTGAAGAGACTCAATGGGTCATTGCAAATCTATTTATGGCAGCCCCTCTTGGGAATTTTGCTATTGAACTTAAAGAAAATGGCAAAATGATTGGCACTTGTGACCTTCGAGTCAATGAGGGAGAGAAATCTGCCGAGCTCGCTTACGCCATTAATAAAAAGTATTGGGGAAATGGTTATGCACCTGAAGCGGCGAAAAAACTTCTTGAGCTGGCATTTAATGACCTCAAAGTCGAACGCTTATGGGCTAAATTTTCCTCACAAAATCCAGCATCTGGACGAGTCATGGAAAAGATCGGCATGGAAAAAGAAGGAGTGCTTCGCCACACCAAAAATCTTTGCGGAGATTTTGTAGATCAAGTTGTTTATAGCCGTATTGAATAGTCATTTTTAACGGGAGAAATTCCATGATGAATAAAGATGATCGCGCAAACTATAATTTTCAAAAGATAATATTCTTAGTCGCGGTTCTACTCTTTTTAATGAAATTTGCAGCGTGGTATATTACCTCATCCGTTGCGATTTTAACCGATGCATTAGAGAGCATTACTAATATGCTTGCTGGTGCTTTCACGCTATTTAGCCTCTACCTATCAGCAAAACCTAAAGATCATAACCACCCCCATGGGCACGGGAAGATCGAGTTTGTGTCCGCTAGTGTTGAAGGAACACTAATCCTTGTCGCAGGCGCCGTGATTATCTATGAAGGGATCAAAAGACTTATTGATAATAGCGGGGAATTAACAAGCCTAGGCTCTGGACTAATCTTAATTGCATTAACAGCCATTATTAACTATGTTGTTGGCTTTTATGCCATTCGCCGCGGAAAAAAATACAACGTATTACCTCTCGTAGCAGGCGGACAACACTTGCACTCAGATACTTACTCAACAGTGGGTATTATCTTAGGATTAGCTTTAGTTTGGCTAACAGGATGGCAATGGCTTGATGCAGCTATTGCACTGCTCTTTGGGGGAATCATTATTTACAATGGCATCAAAATTCTTAGAGAATCTATCGCCGGGATTATGGATGAAGCTGACGAAGACCTGATTGAAGAGTTTACCGAGGTCATTAACGAAAATCGTTCCCCATATTGGGTCGATCTCCATAAAGTGAGATTTATCAAATATGGAAACCATGTTCATCTTGATGCTCATTTAACTCTTCCTTGGTATCTCAATATGCGTGAAGCCCATATCGAACTAGATAAGATGAAAAATGTTCTAAAACAAAAGTTTGGAGATAAGCATGAAATGTATATTCACACGGATGACTGCAAACCTTTCTCTTGTGAAATATGTCCTCTGAAAGAATGTGCTCAACGCCAACTCAAATTTGTTGGAACAGTAGAGTGGACAGCAAAACTTATTTCAGAAGATCAACGTCATAGCATTAAAGATCTTGTTGAACAGAAAAATCCACAACCAGATGTACCAATCGTTCACTAAAATATCGCTTAAATTTGCTTTATTCAATAAAAAAAGCGCCTTATCTCAAGGCGCTTTTCTTTTTTTACTCGCTACCATAATGAGCTAAACTCTTTATTACTCTTCTCCAAATGGCTTAGGTAATGGCGTATCATTATTCGATGGTGGAAGAATCGGCAATGTTAATTGCGGCTGATCTCCTGTTAAAGTTCCGTAGAATGCAACAATTTTTTCTACTTCTTCATCTGTAAATTGCTTACCTAATTGCAATTTCCCCATAATCTGAGTCGCTTCCTCTAGAGTATTGACTTGTCCATCATGAAAGTATGGGTATGTTAAGACCACATTGCGAAGCGTTGGAACTTTAAAGAACATATTATCGCTATCTTTGCCGGTAAAATCTGCCAGACCTTTCGCTAAGTTATCAGTTTTATACTCTTCTAAAAGCCCCATTTTCTGGAAACTTGACCCCCCAATTCCCTCACCATAATGGCATGCGACACAACCACTATTTCTAAAGAGTTCATAACCTTCTAACTCTTGAGCCGTGATGGCATTATCATCACCACGCAACCACTGATCAAAACGTGAATTTGGAGTTATTAATGTCTCTTCAAATACTGCAATAGCATCCGTGATACGATCTATATTCACATTATTATCACCATAGGCCTCTTTAAACTCTTCCACATACTCTGGAATTGAAGCAATCACATTCACAACCAAATCATGATCTGAAGCCATCTCTTTGGGGTTTTCAATAGGTCCGCCCGCTTGCTCTTTCAAAGTTTTAGCTCGACCATCCCAAAACTGAACGAAATTTAAACTCGAATTTAAAACAGTAGGAGAGTTAATTGGTCCTTCTTGCCATTGATGACCGATAGAGGTTGGTAGATTATCAGATCCTCCCATACTTAAATTATGACAAGAGTTACAAGAGATAAAGCCAGACTTCGATAATCGAGGGTCAAACCATAACTTCTTACCTAATTCTGCCTTTTTAGGATCTACTACTACTTCCTGAGCCAAAGGGATAATAATTTCTCCTCGAACTGAGCCATTATCCTTTTCTGCTTCGGTTGCTGCATTAACGGTAAATCCTAAGACAGCTGCCGCAAGAACACCAATTGTAAATAATTTTCTTCCACTATTTTTCATTGTGGTCATTTAATAACTCCTTATTTTTACTCATATTTTTACTTAATAGGAAAAAAGTATCCTCCTATCGCACAACATCATAAGCGATAAGTATTTTTAAAAAAAGATAATAAAGAATCTATTAAGCAATAACTTTACATAGATCAAATAGATCATAAAATCAGTTGCATGCCACCAAATAATATTATCAACAAAATAATCAATAATATAATCAATAAAACACCGAAATTAAAAATTAAAAATAGAATTTAAGAGAACAAAGTTTATCGAATATTCAAAAATAGCGAGTTACATAATATGCAACAAGTCCTTGCGTCATATACAAAAACGTCTCATCGATATAATCTTTCCGCTTGAAGAATATCTATGAGATAACTGTCGATACATAAATAATAGAAATCTGCAAAGTTTCTCCCCAACAATCGATCCGCCTTTTAAAAGAGCTTTAATCTTTAATAAGAAGATATCAAAAAGGATTTGTTGCAACAATGAGCCTTGCATGCTCAATAGGAACTATTTTTAATACTTACAATAGGAGAACCCCAATCAAAAGTTCTAATAAGAGAATTAAAGCAGTAAGTACTTGAGATAGTACCACGCATAAAAAAAGCTACTAAAAGTAGCTTTGAATTTTATGACATCTTTTGTGACATCTATTTTTATTCAACTAAAAAACTCTAACCCGGAGGCCAAGTTAAACTTCGTCCTGCTAATAAGTGCAAATGAATATGATCAACTGTCTGACCACCATCCTCATTACAATTGAATACCGTACGATATCCCTTCTCAGCAAAACCTTGCTCTTTTGCAATTTTTTGTGCTGTTAAAAAGAGCTTCCCCATCAATGCCGCATCTTCTACGGTTAAATCATTTAACGTCGGGATCTCTTTTTTAGGGATAATTAAAATATGTACAGGCGCTTGCGGAGAAATATCTTCAAAAGCCAATACTTCCTCATCTTCATAGATAATTTTAGCCGGAATCTCTTTTTGGATAATTTTACTAAAAATTGTACTCATAAAACCTCCTAATAACGCTTACGGGATGCAAATGCGTGCGATAAAGTTCCACTATCAAGGTACTCAAGCTCTCCCCCTAGCGGAACACCATGCGCAATTCGACTTACTTCAATCTCATACTGCTTTGCAATTTCTGAAATATAGTGTGCCGTTGCTTCCCCTTCAACTGTTGAATTGGTCGCTAGAATGATCTCTTTAATCTCACCTTGTGCAAATCGAGATTCTAAAAGATCTAACCCAAGCTCTGAAGGCCCAATCCCGTCTAAGGGCGATAAGCGTCCAAAAAGCACAAAATAACGCCCTTTATACTCCACACTTTGACGTAGCGCAAAGACATCTACAGGATTTTCAACAATACAGAGAAGCGCATCATTTCGACTCATATCTCGACAATCACTACAAACATCTTCATCTGTTAAATTTCGGCATTTTGAACACTTCCGAATAGACTCTAACGCAACTGTTAACGAGCGACTAATCTTTTCCGCTCCAGCTTGATTACGCTCTAATAAATAGAGTGCCATACGCAATGCCGTTTTTTGACCAACCCCCGGCAAGATACGTAATGCATCAATCACATTTTGTAATGATTTTGGATACACTAGTTAATCCTCAATTAAAACCCTGGAATTTTCATTCCAGCAGGAAGACCTAAACCACCCGTCACTTCTGCCATTCTTTCAGAAGATGTCGCTTCAACTTTTGCTAAAGCATCATTGAATGCCGCCCCCAAGAGATCTTCTAACATCTCTTTATCATCTTCCATTAAAGAGTCATCAATGCGAATCGAGCGGACAACATGACGACAGCTCATTTCAATTTTTACCAAGCCCGCACCAGACTCACCAATAACATTAATATCTGCTAAAGCTTCTTGTGCTTTTTCCATCTCTTTTTGCATGCGCTGTGCTTTTTGCATCATGCCAGCGATTCCACCTTTAAACATAAGGTCTCCTTATTTTCTATTTAAAATAGTTTCAAACGTAATATATTAATATACTTTACTGATCGCGTCAGTATCTATATTAATATCACTATCTACCTACAATTTTATCACCTTCAATATGAAGCTTTACACATCATCTAAAGGCTTCAATGTTTTAGTCAGTAATACAGCCCCTAATTCCTGTTCCATATACTGCACAACTTCATCTTGCTTAAAACTATCTAGCGCTTGCTGCAAACGCTCTTCATCCAAGCGCTCAGTTCTTTCATGAAGATTTTCCAAATCTAAGGTCTCAACATACTCAATTCGACAACTAATGTTAGCACCTAATCGTGCAGATATAGCCATCGCTAAGCGCATCTCAGCCTCATCCACTCGGAAATCTTTCACTGATAAAGGTCTTTCTAGCGTTAAATGAGAGCCATCAAAACTCTTAAAAACTAAACTATGCGCGATACCTGATAATACACTCTCAAGAGTTAACCCAGAAACTAGAGATAACCATTCTTCATTATTATTTAATAAGAAAGCTGCTGAATCTGGCGAAATAGCCTCAACTTGCAATAATGACTCCTCTTTGAGAGTCGAATCTAATAAAGGATTTGGAAGCTCAAGATGATTATTCGGCTCAACGTCACTCTCAAAGCCAGCGTCTTCTGAAGAGAGTGTAGAAGAGTGGCTTAACTGCTTCTCTTGATCCGCAGAGCCCTCTTCAGATTGAGGAACCGATAACTCTACAACCTCAAAAGCGGGAGCCTCTTTCTGCACCTCTTTCAACGAAGCTTCCCTAAGCTCTAAATCCTGAGAATCATGATCCTTTTCAGCCGCAACATCCTCCCAAGGAAGATCTATTTCTACTAATGCTTTTTCCGCTAGGATCTCGTGCTTCATTGACTCCGACACAACAGGATCTACCACAAACTCTTGCGGCAAAGATGTCGTCAGATCTTTAGAATTAGAAAATTGCAAAGACTCTTCTTCATGGATTTTTGAATCCCTGCTTACTTCTTGACTGGGAGCAGTAGATTCAAGAGCTCTCGATGCCGCATTGATAGTTTCAAGAGGTTCACTCTGACTCGTTAATAGGCTTTTTTTTTGAGCCTCAACAACACCAATCGGCGATGCAGGTGCAAACAACACCATACGCAACAACGTCATCTCAAATCCTACTTCAGCATTAGGATGATTTTGAAGGTCTTTACGGCCATTTAATGCGATTTGATAAAACAACTGTAAATCTTCCGGCGTAAATTGCGCCGCCAATGCATTCATTTCAACACTTTCGCTCTCGCCCATTTCAGGAGCAAGTTGAATCATTGTTAAAGTATGAAATGCATCAATTAAATCTTCTAAAAAGCGATAATAATCTAAGCCATGAGACTTGAGTAAATTTAATGCTGTCAGTAATTGATTTTGATTTTTAGAAGCTAACGCCTCAAGGACTCGCACCAAATATTGCGTATCAATCAACCCTAACATTTCATGGGTAGGCTGAAATTGAACATTTTGTCCTGAATAGGCAATCGCCTGATCTAATAACGACAAAGCATCACGCATACTACCATCGCCCGCTTTGGCAATTAATCTTAACGCTTCAGGCTCAAAAGGAATCCCTTCATTTATCAAGATCTTTTCCAATTGCCCAGCAATTTCCTGATCTTGAATTCTTTTCAATTGGAAACGCAAACAACGAGACAAAACCGTCACAGGCAGCTTTTGAGGATCAGTCGTTGCTAATAAAAATTTCACATGACTAGGCGGCTCTTCTAATGTTTTAAGTAGCGCATTAAAGCTACTATTAGAGAGCATATGAACCTCATCTATGAGATATATTTTATAACGACCCCGAGTCGGAGCATATTGAACGTTATCTAGAATCTCTCGAGTATCTTCCACACGAGTTCGTGATGCGGCGTCAATTTCAATTAAATCGACAAAACGCCCTTCATCCACTTCGCGACAAATAGAGCATTCGCCACACGGATTTGAGGACACACCTTTTTCACAATTGAGAGATTTTGCAAAGATCCTTGCAAGAGTTGTCTTACCAACTCCCCGGGTACCTGTAAATAAGAATGCATGATGCAATCTATCATTATCTAACCCATTGGAGAGTGCTTGAACAACGTGAGGCTGACCAATGACTTCGTTAAAGGTTCGAGGTCGCCATTTGAGTGCGAGAACTTGTTGAGTCATTTAGCCATCACTTATTTACAAAATATGGAGATGACCCGTATTAGCCGACCCATAACACATGAATGTCTTGCTAGTGCTGCTTCCTTCCGGACCTGACACGGTTTACAATAGTTCATTGTTAGGAAACCAATACAGGCCACCATAGAACGGTGCCATAAAA
>JASLEF010000005.1 GCA_030151245.1 Ignatzschineria sp.
TGATCTATTCTGGTCATTATCACTCCTGGTTATTCTGGGTTTGCCACGCCTCTATAATTTGCTCTAAAGTGTTAATCTCCCGTTGGCTCGGTAAGGAAAGATCTACTTCAATCCCTAATCTTTCACGATGAAAATCATCAATCACGACATGAGAAAATTCTATTTAAGGAGTGTCTTTTTTTATGAGGGATTACCAAACGCTTCGTTAAATAAGTAGCGCTCAATTTCTCATGGCAATGTAATCGTTATATCTATTTTGATAAATGGTATTAACTTTATTTTTAGATGAATATTTTATAACAGAACTTTCTCTTAACACTGTCAATAGTGCAGCTAATTCCTATACATAAAATATAAATTATCTGGTTGTATATGTTTATGTTTTTATACGGTTGTAAGTATCAAGTGATTTTATTGTTTTGAAATTTATAATAATATTTTGTTATTTATTAACTTTACAATTTTTTAATTGTTAATTTATTTTTATTTTCTACCATATTCCCCTCAAATAGATAGATAGTTGATCTGTGTCATATCATATTGATATCTTATAGAATAATTTTATTTTTTGGCATATATTTGCCGCTGAGTTTAAATAAATAATATTAATTAATAGGAATATACCTTTGATACGTGTCGATTTATCCATTATTCTCAATAAATTAGGAGACATCCATAAAGTTGCGCTAGAGCAAGCATCTACTTTATGTATTGAAAGAGGAAATAATGAAGTGGGAGTATTGCACCTCTTGTATGCGCTTTTAGACTCTCCTCTAAATGATTGTCGAGTCCTGATGGAAGATCTAGGTTTTGATATTGAAGATCTTCAATTTAAAATTGCGAAACATATTGCTCCAGCAGAGATTGAGATAGATGTTTATCCCACATTTTCGCCACTATTAATCAATGCGCTTCAAGATGCATGGTTGCTATCAACTACCGAGCTAGCACAGTCACAATTGAGATCTGGTGCATTTCTCTTGGCGATTTTAATGCAAATAGAGCGTTATCTACCTATGGAGTTTAAAGCTTTGTTTTCAAAGATTAATAGGGAGAGTTTTCGTCAGAATTTTACTTCTTTATTAGCGAATAGTGCAGAAAACAATGATATTGCTTCGCTTCGTAAACAGAGTGAATCTTCACTGCTAGCGCCTGAATCTAACTTGCATAAATATACGATTGATCTTACTCATCAAGCCAAAAATGGAGAGTTAGATCCTGTTTTCGCCAGAGATGAAGAGATCTATTTAATGATCGATATTTTATCTCGAAGAAGAAAAAATAATCCAATTGTTGTCGGTGATGCGGGTGTTGGTAAAAGTGCGTTAATTGAAGGATTGGCACAAAAAATTGCCAGTGATAACGTGCCAGAGTCATTGCTAGGTGTGCGTCTATTAATGCTTGATTTAGGCTTGCTTCAAGCAGGAGCCTCTATTAAAGGGGAATTTGAGAAGAGATTAAAAGGAATTATTGATGAAGTTAAAGCTTCTGAAGAACCTATTATTTTATTTATTGATGAGGCACATACTCTAATAGGAGCGGGGAATAATGAAGGCGGGACTGATGCGGCTAATTTATTAAAACCAGCATTAGCACGTGGTGAGTTAAGAACTATTGGAGCGACTACCTGGCGAGAGTATAAAAAATATTTCGAAAAAGATCCAGCGCTCTCTAGACGTTTCCAGTTGGTCATGGTGGATGAACCTTCAGTCGTTGACACCATCGATATTATGAGAGGTTTACGAACAACCTATGAAAAATCTCATAATGTCATTATTACAGATAAAGCGTTAAAGGCGGCAGCGGCATTATCAGATCGATATTTAACCGGCCGGCAGTTGCCAGATAAGGCGATTGATATTTTAGATACTGCTTGCGCAAGAGTTGCTATTAACTTTAATGTTCCCCCTTTAGCTTTGACGCAATTAAAAAATAAATTGTACCAATTAGAGCTTGAGAAAACATTGGTCTCACGAGAGATGCTCTTTGGGGATAAAGAGCAGCAATCTCGCTATGATGAATTGTTACAAGAAGAGATCCTCATTATTGCTGAGATAGATGTCTTAGAAGAATCTTGGGAGACACAAAAAGCATTAGTTAACACCTTGATTGGTTTAAGAGAAAAGATCCTCAATTTAGAAGCAGAAGATAGTGAGGAGAAAGAAGAAGTTGCTACGCTTTTAGAGTCTAAAATTGCACAATTTAATGCATTGAATACAGCAGACGTTTTGGTTCATTCAGCAGTTGATGAGAAGCAAATCTCAGCAGTCATTTCTGATTGGACAGGCATTCCTATTAATAAAATGAATGCTGATGATTTAGTAAAAATGACAGAGCTACCTTCCTATTTAGAAGAGGGAATTAAAGGACAATCTCTGGGGATTCATAAAATTCATCAAAGATTGTTAACGACAAGAGCTGATTTACATAAGCAAGGCCGTCCACAGGGAGCATTTCTTCTAGTGGGACCAAGTGGTGTTGGTAAGACGGAGACAGCGTTACAAATTGCCGATCTTCTCTATGGAGGAAAGCAGTTTTTAACAACCATTAATATGTCTGAATACCAAGAAAAACACACAATTTCTCGTTTGATTGGCTCCCCACCAGGGTATGTTGGTTATGGAGAGGGCGGCATATTAACGGAAGCGATACGACAAAAACCGTATTCAATTGTATTACTTGATGAAGTTGAAAAAGGTCATCCTGAGGTGCTTAATATCTTTTATCAAGCTTTTGATAAAGGAGAGATTCTTGATGGTGAAGGGCGACGGATTGATTGTCAGAATATTCTCTTTTTTATGACCTCTAACTTAGGTTATAAAACCATTGTTGAACATCATGAAGATTCTAAAAAATTACATGACCATTTATATCAAGAACTTGTGACATTTTTCCAGCCGGCACTATTAGCTCGTATGGAAATCGTCCCTTATTTGCCACTTTCAAATCCTGTTATGAGAGAAATCGTGGTTTATAAACTAAATCAGCTGAAAGAATCTCTTATGACACGGTATGGTGCGAAAGTAGAGTTATCTGATCTATTGGTGACGACAATCTTAGAGAAAATTACACGTGCTGAAAATGGCGCTAGAATGATAGAAGCGATTATCGAAGGTGAGCTTCTTCCTTCTTTATCACTGCAAATATTACAGAGAATCTCTAGGTCTGAAGATATCTCTAATATTTCGTTAAGTGTAGAAGATGATGGTTTGTTCATGAGTAAGGTGCATTAATATCATGAAAACTATTGAAAGTCTTACATATCAAAAAATCTTAGCACTTTTAGGTATCAAATATAGAAATGATGCGATTGAATTTATGGTGCATTGTATTGCAGAGATATTTGACTTTCAATCCACGTTTTTTCTGCCAATAACTTCTGATAATCGATATTTAAGTTATGTAGCGCAGGATCGTTCTGAGTTTTTTAATGAAATTGTTTTTGCTTTAGGGAATTTTAAGCATCCTTTTTCTCAGGTGGTATATGAGAAAGAGGTTCAGGAGATAGAAGCACAAGATCTGTGGGGATGGCAGTATCAATCAGAGAAATTTAACCAGCTCATTACTATAGAAAACTTGGAGAATGGGCTTGTCATCATACCGCTTTATTGTGGCGATGAAGATCTCCATGGTTGCTTAGTTATAAGCTTGATTGATTATCGTAAACAACCTTTCAATGAAGAGCCATTTCAATATTTTTTAAAAATTGCGGCACAACATTTGAAAAATATTGAGGATTTGCGTTTTAAAGAGGATGAAGAAATTTATCTTACAAGATCTATTGCTAAGTCTGAGAGAACGTATCTAGATTACCTTAAAAAGCTTCAACTTCAAGAATCTATTGTGGCTTATACACCTGTGATGAAGTCTATTGTCAGTAAAATGGCGCAAATTATAGATAGTAATGTGTCCGTTCTCTTCTCTGGGGCTACAGGAACAGGGAAGACCTATTTAGCACAAATCTTAAAGAGCCATTCTCAACGAAGTAGAAGGGCTTTCATTATTGTTGATTGTGAAGAGAATCAAACGTTAGCAGAAGAAGATTTTTTTGGGAAAGGGGGATTTTTAGCGAGATCTAAAAATGGCACATTGTTATTAGAAAACATCACCTTTCTATCAAAAAAATTGCAGCAAAAATTGGTGTCTGTTTTTTTAAAAGGCAGTTATTTAGAGATTGAGACAGGACGCCGATACAAATATAACGCTCGAGTGTTATCAACGACAAAAGAGTCACCATCAGACCTCATAAAAAGAAAGCTTTTACGGCCTGATTTTTTTACCCAAGTGAGCCAGATTATCTTTTCATTACCTGATTTAAAAGAACGAAAAAGTGATTTTAAGTCTTTTGTCGATCTGTTTATATCGCAATTTAATGCTAGGAAAGAGAAGGGGAAAAATGTGATCGGCTATAACAATCAGTTTTTAAAAGAGATCCTTCATCTGGATTGGGCTGAGAATTTACATACTTTTCAAACCTATATGGAAGAGAGAATAAGTGATGCAACGGATGGCGTATTAAGAGGGCATGTAGGTCTAGGGCAATCTGAAATAATTCAAAGAAAACTGCTGATAGAAAACTTTGTAAAAGACATATTAGATAATAAATATTTTTTATTAAATGAAGTTTTAACCGAAGTTGAGCGTTTAGTTTTAAAAAGAGAACTTGAAAATAATGGGGGGAAACGACAATTAGTGGCTGATAAATTAAATTTACCCCTAAGAACATTAGCTTACAAATGTCAAAAACATGGTCTTTAATTCTTAAATAGGAGAAAAAAATGAGTAGTAATAAAACCGGTTCAGTTGCACCAAAAGAAAGAATCAATATTAAATTTGTGCCCTCAGATAGTGGTGTTACTGAAGAGGTGGAATTACCTTTAAAACTACTTGTCGTGGGGGATTTTAAAGGGATTGATGAAGAAGATTCTATCGAAGAGCGTCAAACGGTATCTGTCAATAAAAACAATTTTGAGTCTGTTTTGAAAGAGAGCAATTTAACGATTGAAACGACCGTGAAAAATCGTCTTGTTGAAGATGAAAATCAAGAGATTCCTGTGAGTTTAAGTATTAACTCTATGCAAGATTTCTCTCCTGATGCTGTAGCCCGTCAGGTTCCAGAATTAAAAAAATTAGTGGAGCTAAGGGAAGCATTGGTTGCGCTTAAAGGCCCGCTAGGTAACATTCCTGCATTTAGAAATAAACTTCAAGAGTTATTAGCAAATGATGAAGCGCGTGCAAAATTATTGGATGAGCTTGACATCATTACTGACAAAGAAAACGACTAAAATAGACAAAGGGGACATAATGAGTACAGAATTACAAAAGAAAGCCTCCGCACAGGAAGGGCATAGCCAAGGTTTACTAGATGAGATCTTAGCGCAAACTAGAATGAAGCCAACGGATGATGGTTATGATGTTGCGAAGAAAGGGGTCACGGCTTTTATCGAAAATATCTTAGCGAATGATAGTGCTGAAGATCCTATTAATAAAACACTCGTCGATAGAATGCTCGTTGAACTTGATCAGAAAATTGGGGCGCAAATGGATGAAGTGCTTCATTCTCAAGAGTTTAAAGAGATGGAGGCTTCATGGCGTAATCTTAAATTCTTAGTGGATAATACTGACTTTAGAGAAAATATTAAGGTGGAAATCTTAAATGTTAAAAAAGATGAATTATTAGAAGACTTTGAATTTGCACCTGAAATTACTCAATCAGGTCTTTATAAGCATGTTTACTCCAGTGAATATGCTCAATTTGGTGGGGAACCTATTGGTCTTGTTGTGGGGAATTATAGCTTTACGCCTGCAGCACCGGATATGAAGCTTTTACAGTTTGTTTCATCTGTAGGAGCAATGGCTCACGCACCCTTTATATCATCCGTCAGTCATGAATTTTTTGGAGTAGGCAGCTATCAGGATTTACCTAACTTAAAAGATATTAAGTCGATTTTTGAGGGTGCAAGATATACAAGATGGCGTTCATTGAGGGAGTCAGAAGATTCTAGATATTTAGGATTAACAACTGCTCGATTTTTATTAAGAACTCCTTACGATCCTTTGGAAAACCCCGTAAAAAGCTTTGCTTATAAAGAAGATGTGACAAAATCTCATGAAGAGTATTTATGGGGAAATACTGCATTTGCTTTAGCTACTCGCTTCACTGAGAGTTTTGCGAATTATCGTTGGTGTCCTAATATTATCGGACCACAAAGTGGTGGTGCTGTTGAGAATTTACCAGTTCATCTATATGAGTCCCTTGGGCAAATTGAAGCAAAGATCCCTACAGAAATTTTAATCACGGATAGACGTGAATATGAATTAGCTGAGGAAGGTTTTATTAGCCTGACGATGCGTAAAGGTAGTGATAATGCGGCATTCTTCTCAGCAAACTCTGTTCAAAAACCAAAACGCTACCCAAATACTAAAGAAGGTAAAGAAGCAGAAACTAACTATAAGTTAGGTACGCAATTACCTTACATGATGATTATTAATAGATTAGCTCATTATATTAAAGTTCTACAACGTGAGCAGATAGGTGCTTGGAAAGAACGTCAAGATCTCGAAAGAGAGTTAAATGAGTGGATTAGGCAATATATTGCAGATCAGGAGAATCCGCCAGCAGGCGTTCGTAGTAGTCGACCTTTGAGAGCCGCTAAAATTAGCGTTCACGATGTTGAAGGCGAACCTGGTTGGTATCGTGTTTCTATGGCGGTTAGACCGCACTTTAAATATATGGGCGCAAGCTTTGAATTATCATTAGTCGGTCGTTTAGATAAAGAAGATCAATAGCTTACATTTTATGGAGTTGTTGTAGAAGTGTTAGCTTGATTGCTAACACTTCTTCTTGTTTATCCAAATAGGGAGGGGTTATGAGTCAAATTATTAAAAAAAGTACTGCGTCACACTCTTTCTTTGAAAGATTATGTAGCGCAGAAGCGAAAAAAAGAAGCCGTCATACAGAGGATGATATTAAACAGACAATTATGTCTATTAAAAACAACTTAAATAAGATATTAAATGCAAGGCAAGGTCATGCATTAAGCGCACCTCACCTTGGATTACTTGACTTAAATGATGCTGCGAATACAGATTCTGATGTGTTTTCGGGGATTCAAAAAGAAGTCGAAGTAACAATCTTAACTTTTGAGCCGAGAATTATTGCAGCAGATATTAACCTTACCTCTGATCCTAATAACCCTATTAATTTAAAAATAAATGTTATTGCGGACATCCTCGTTCCCTCGAATCAAAAAAACTATAGCGGGGTTGTAATTGATATTACCTACAATAGTGATAAACGCTATCAAATTGAATAATAAGGGAATAAATCATGAATTTTGATAGATACTTTAGAGAAGAGCTTGCTTTTTTAAAAGAGGAAGGACGTTTATATTCTGAAATAAAGCCTCATTTAGCGGCATTTCTAGATGGTAAGAATACAGATCCTGATGTTGAAAGATTGCTGGAGGGATTCGCATTTTTAACGAGTCGTCTACGAGAAAAGTTAGACGATGACTTTCCTGAGTTATCCCACTCAATGATCAATATGTTATGGCCTAATTATTTAAGACCATTTCCTAGCGCAACAATCGTACAGTTCACTCCCGTTAATAATGTTGTTTCTCAAAGAAAAGAGGTGAGTGCTGACATTAAATTAGCAGGTGAGGCACCAGAAAGTAAGATCAACTGTCACTTTGTAACCTGTCGTAGTACGGCAATTTATCCGTTAGTTAGAACAGGGATTGATGTTGAACATTCTCGAGATAAAACAGTTCTAAATTTACAATTTGAAACACAGAATCATTACGCTTTAAGTGGATTAGATTTACAAGATTTATCGTTTTTTTTAGGAGAGTCTTCGTATGAATCTAATACCTTGTATCTTTGGTTTCATCACTTCTTGAGTCATATAGAAGTGGTTGTGAGCGGGCAAAGTTTCTATCTTCAAAAAGAGTTGTTAACCGCGGAAGGTTTTTCTGAGGGAGAGGGAATTTTACCTTATCCTAAAAATGTCTATCAAGGCTATCGGATTTTACATGAATATTTAGTATACCCTGAGAGCCTGCTTTCGATGAAGCTTTCTGGCTTACAAAAGTGTTTTATCAATAATAGTGATGATCATTTTGAAATTAAATTCCATTTCTCTAAGCCTTTTCCTGTAGATGTCAGAATAAATGATCGGCATTTGCAAATATTTTGTGTTCCTGCGATTAACCTGTTCCCATATTCTGCAGAGCCTATTTTGCTTACAGGTTATGAGGAGGAGTATTTAGCTATTCCGTCTTTATTAACACCTGATCACTTTGAGGCTTTTAGCTTCTTTCAGGTGACCGGTTGGTCGGAAAATAATACTCCACCAAAGAGTGGATATATCCAAAAAACAGATCGTGTTCAAGATCGAACTTATTATCCTTTTGAAACGTTTCAACATGAGGAAGAGCGTGAACGTAAAGGAAATGCCTTCTATTACAGAACACGAATCAAAGAGAACATTTATCACGGTGGCCTTGATCACTATATTTCGTTCTCACGAAGTGATGAAAGTGATCAGATTCTCAAAAATGAGACGATTTCTATAGATATGCTCTGTACTAATCGGTTTATACCGCTTGAGTTAGGAAAAGGGGATATTAAAGCGACGCAAAATACAGATCCTTCTTATGTGAATATTACTAATATCACAGAGCCCACCGTTCCATTACATCCTATTATTGATGAGAAACTATTGTGGATGCTGATCTCGAACCTCTCTTTAAACTATACTTCGCTACTCTCAAAAGAGAGTTTACAAACGATTATTAAAGCTTATGACTTTAAATCTTTTCATGATAGACAGTCTGAAAAAATTACACGGAAAAAAATCAATGAGGGAATTATTTCTATAGAAACCACGACCATTGATCGTATTTATAGAGGATTGCCGGTACGGGGTATCCGTTCTATTTTAAAATTAGACCAAGATGCATTCTCCTGTGAGGGAGATCTCTTTTTGTTTGGAAAAGTGCTGAGCCATTTCTTTGGGCTTTATGCAAGTATTAATTCGTTTCACGATTTAACGGTTATTAATGTGACAAATAATGAACGATATGAATTTCCAGCCATTATAGGAGAGCAACCGTTAATATGAAAACGAAGTTTGCACACCTAGAAAAAAACGCGCGGTTTTATAGTTTTTATCAATTAAATAAATTAGTGCGTTTGCTAAATGAAGAGGATGATACACCTCTTTTATCTAGGAAAAAGGCTAAAAAAATCCTATTTACCTCATCAGCAAATATGGGGTTTGCCGCAACAGATGTCCAAAGTTTTGTGAATCACTTAGATTATTTTGAATTAGAATCTACTTTTTTAGGATTAGTGGGTTCTCAATCACCATTACCAAATTTTTTTCTAGATGAATTAGCAATTAATGATGATGACTCTATCAGTAAGGATTTTCTGGGATTATTTAATCACAGAGCATTATCCATCCTTTATGAGGGATGGAAAAAATATCGCTATCATGAAACCTATTTGCCTGATGCGCAGGATAAAATTTCACATTGTTTTTTTTCATTGATCGGGCTAGGAGATAGTGATTTAAGACAAGAGAGTGATTTAAATTGGTGCAAAATGCTGGCATATATCGGCTTAATTACAGGTAGGAGTCGATCTCAGGAGGTCATTAACGCTGTTGTTTCTCACTACTTTTCTGTGCAAACAAGTATTCAAGAATGGGTTTTACGTTATGTGGATATCGCACCAGAACAACAGACTAAAATAGGATTTCAGAATTACCAATTAGGGGAAACTACGCTTCTGGGTAGTCAAATACAAGACCGTTCTAGCAAGTTTACAATCACTATTCATAATTTAGATATCTCGCGATTTATGGATTTTTTACCTTTTGGTAAAGAGCATCAGGTTTTAAAAAAAGTCATTCAATTCATGCTGCGAACACAGATGGTTTATGACCTAAATCTTGAAATAAAAGCTAATGAAGTGAAATCACTTAATTTAAGTGAGGAAGCTGGAAGTTATTTGGGGTGGACCTCTTTTCTTGGTAAAACCGATATTTGCCGAAATATACATATTCAAATGGAAACATAGTGATCGATGATCATTATTAACCACTCACTATTAGCAATTAATGGTGAGTAGTTAATAGTTAATAGTTAGTGCTTAGTCGTTAAAGATTAATGATTGGTAATTAGTCGTTAGTTAATGATGATGATTGATAGTGACTAGTAGTAATTAATAGCTAGTTATTAGTATCAAGAGAGTTAAGAAGATTAATAGCTTGAAAAATAAGGTAAAATTATGAAACAAAATATGGATAGTCAGAAGCTACATTGCATTATTACGAATAGCCAAGGGTTAAAAATAGGGGTTAATCCTGAACATGTTTTTGATAATAAAGGCGGCACGATTGGTTCCGGATCTCAGGCAGATTGGATGTTATCATCCGATCAGCATAAAATTTTAGAAAAGCATTGTTCAATTGTGGTGTTAGATCAGCAGTACTGTTTAATTGATCATTCAGGGAAGGTATTTATTAACTATTCTCATTCTCCTATTAAAATTGATACTCCTGTAGCTTTAGGATTAGAGGATCTTATTACTATTGGTGGATACCACATTAAATTTCAGGCTTTTTCTAATAAAGAGAATGATCCGCTCCTTTTTCACAAACAGAGTCTCAATAGTATGTTTGCAAATGAATTAGGAGAGAATATTATTCCAGAAAATTATAATGAAACAATTGATCCTCTATCCGCTTTAGAGATTCAAGATCGTAAAATAAATAGCGCACCCTCGCATTCTTCTTATCACTTAGATGCTGTCATTGGTGCTCATGAAATTGATTACAGTAATATTGACTACTCATCCTCTAAAGATTCTGGGGAGTCTCAAAATTCTCATTTTGTTTTAGCACCTATTATCAAAGGGTTAGAGGCTAAACTGAATAGTAATTTAACTTCAACAGAGATGCAGTATATTGCAGAAGAGATAGGGGCTTCTTTAAAAGAGGTTGTGACAGGCTTATTAAGCTTACATGAACAAGCTCAAAAAATTAATCATAACTCCACTGAAAAAATTTTCCAGCCCATTATTGATAATCCTTTGAAGATGGGATTATCGTATGAAGAAACGATTAATTTAATGTTTGATTCCAAAGCAAGTCTCGTTCATCTTGCAGCTCCTGCTGCCATTAAAGAGAGTTTAGAGTTAATTGCTAATCATCAAAAAGCAACGGAGCATGCCGTGAATGTTGCGCTTGAGAGTATTTTGGAAGCCTTATCTCCGGAACGTTTAACTGAACGCTTTAACTATTATCGAGCTGCCCGAAACTTACCGGTTGAAGATAAAGAGTCATGGGCTTGGAAGATGTATCAGGCGTATTATTTAGAACTTACTTCTAGCAGACAAACTGGATTTAACAAGCTCTTTTGGGAAATTTTTGAGCAAAGTTATGATAAAGAGATTAGAGATTTACAAAAGTAATTTATCGATTAATGGAGTTTAAATATGATGAGTTATATGCGCTTAGGCATTTTCCTACTTTTTACCATCTCTCTCTTGGGGTGCACTACTGCAGGAAAAGTCGCAAAAGTTATTGCTAATCCTGATATTCAGGTGGGTAAAAATGATGACCAACCTTCAATGGTTGATTTAGTGTTAGTCGGTGATGATTACATTAATAGTAACTTTTACGGAGATCCTACCTCGGTGGTGATTGAGTTTTATTATCTACGAGATAAGTCTCGATTTTTAGCCGCTGATTATGACAGTATTTCACTGGGTGATATGAAAGAGGTGATTGGTAAGGCCTATTTAGATCATGAAGAATATTTGATAGAGCCTTCAACAAATGAGTATGTTTCACAAATTGAAATCCCAGATCGCACAAGATATTTGGGGGTCATTGCTCATTATTCAGATATTGATAATGTTTTATGGAAAAAGATATTGCCGATTAAAGCATCAGGCGATAACGCAAAAATCATGATTCTTGCAAAAGAACGCGAAATAAAATTTGAGAGATTGGAAGATTAAACTATGTCAAAAAATAGCCGAGTTATATGGTCAGAAGGACTCTTTATTAAACCTCACCACTTTCAACAGATGCAAAGTAATGTTGAGTATTTAATTGAGTCTAGAAGTAAAAGTTTAATGACAAACAGTTATGGAATTTTAGACTTTAAAATTAATGAAGAACACTTAAAATTTGGAAAAATCACATTGGACTCAGTTTCTGGGGTGATGCCGGATGGGACATACTTTGATTTTCCAGTGGAAGATTTGCTCCCTCATTCATTAGAAGTCTCATCTACGCAAGCCGGAAATGAGATCATTTATCTAGTTGTTTCTGAAAAAAGTAATAGTCAGTATGAAATTAGTCAAAGTAAAGAGGGCGCAGGCCGATATATTAAAGAGTCGAGTTTAGTCAGGGATACTCATAGTGATATGGGGAAAGTTGATGAGATAGATATTGCTCGCGTAAAGTTAGATTTAATGCTAGGTAATGAAGATAAGAGCTCTTATAGTGCAATTGCGATTGCAAGGGTTCAATGTAAAACGGATTCTGGGGCCGTCCAGTTATATCCTGATTATATCCCTTGTCATCTGAATTCTAAAAAAATTAAAATAATCAGCGGTTATTTAGTTGAACTAGAGGGTTTAGTTCGAACCCGTGCTGAAAATATTGCAAAGAGAGTGGGAAGTCCTAATCAAAGCGGTGTTGCTGACGTTTCTGATTTTATGATGTTACAGCTCCTAAACTCGATGCAGGGAGAATTAAAGGGATTATTAAATACTAATCATTTACATCCTGAAGTTTTACATCATTTTATGATGCGTTATAGCTCGGAATTAGCAACGTTTGTTTCTGAAAACCGGCTTCCCCCGCCATTTTTAAGCTTTGACCATGCATATCCTGATCAATCTATCAAAGAGTGTATGTATCTATTGCGCGAAGCTTTAAGTTATGAGTTTGATCTTCGAGCGATTCCGATTCAAATTAAGCCTAGAGAATATGGAATTAGTATTGCTCCAATACAGGATATGTCATTACTAGATCATGCTGAATTTATTTTAGCCTTAAAAGCGGAGATGTCTCACGATGATTTAAGTCGTTACTTCATACAGCAATCTAAAGTGGCATCCATAGAAAGCATTCGAGATATTACATCCGTACAGCTCCCTGCAATACCTTTAATACCTTTACCAGTAACGCCAAGACAACTCCCTTATCATGCGGATTATCTCTACTTTAAATTAGATAAGAGCCATTCATCTTGGCATATGTTAAAAGGCTCTAGTGGTTTTGCATTCCATGTTCCACCAGAAAGTTTCCCGGGTCTTGATATGCAGTTTTGGGCAATTCGGGAATAGTGCGCGATATGAGAACGATTACTAAAGTCATATTTTATACTAATAAACATAGAGGTTATGAGTCATGACTAAACAACCATCTCCGTCAGAATCATTTGATAACATCAATGTCTCAAAGCAGGATAATCATGTGAATAGCTCTTATTCTGAAGAAGAGGATTTTTCCGCAAAACTAGATCCTTATGGTGACCCTTTTATTGAACATATTTTGTTTGAGGAAGATAACCCCCTAAATCTCGACCCTGATTATTGGTTTCAATTAAGAGGCTCTAATGAGCATAACCATTTTATTGACTGTGCAACACCATTAATAGGGTTAATTTTGCGTGCTAAAAAACAGAAAAATCCTCATCGAGATCTTCATCATTTGTATCAGCAATGTGTGGATGAAATTACCAGTATTGAATATGAGTTGTTAGAAGCAGGACAAGAGACGGCAACGGTTATTGCCTATCGTTATATTTTATGTACCTTTATTGATGAAGCAATTATGAGTACAGAGTGGGGCGCTAGCTCTTCTTGGATGTCCAAATCTTTACTTGTACATTTCCATAATGAATCATGGGGTGGAGAAAAAATCTATCTAATTATTAAGAAGTTAGAGCAAGATTTTGAAAAATATTTTAATTTGTTAGAGTTCGTATTTATCTGTTTATGCCTTGGCTTCCAGGGGCGGTTCAAAGTCTTGGCGTATCATGAGCAGAAAAAACATGAAGCGATTGTCCATGGTCTTTACGATAAATTGCGGCTATATCGAAAACAACAAACAGGCTCCTTAATCTCTCCTTATGAAAACATTATTCCTAAGAAATATTCATTTGATCAAATCATAACCCCCAAGAAGGTCATCCTCTCAGTCTTATGTATTACCTTCATTATTTATCTAATTTATGCAATATCATTAAGTAGTGATAGTTCCATATTAGTCAATGATTTGAAAGATATTTTATCTCAAGAGGAGCAATTATGATGTATCAAAGAAATATCATGCTGTTGCTCGGACTACTATTGAGCACTCTATTATTCATGCCAGCATTAGCGCAAGATCATGCGATGTTAGAAAAGATAGAGGCATGTAAAACGATTCTTACAGATAGGGATCGCCTATTTTGTTTTGATGAAACTTTTAATACGCCTATATTTTCTTCAGATAGTCATGTTTCAACACCTGAAAGGCCAAGTCAACCGCAAGAGTGGCTCGACATTCAGCGAATGGAACAAAAAAGACCCATGGATGCAACGGGCTTTTGGGAAACGAGAAAAAGTCTAGAGCTCTATGATTCGCTCTATTTTACCCAGTCTGTGGAGAATTTAGGGATCGTTGTATTGAGTTGTATTAACAATATTAGTCGAGTGGAGATTATGTTAGAAACTCCCTTACACAAAGGGGTTGTTCCGGTATCTATTTCTGGGAAAACAGAAATTAAGCATCAATGGTTACTAGATGATACAGGCTATATTTTAAGAGAAGGTAGAGGGTTACCCTCTATCGCAACCACTCGTAATTTAATGGGCCAATCACAGTTTTCACTTAGCATTAATGATCGCCATTACATACTCTCTTTGAAAAATTTTGGGGCACAGGTAAAAGAGTTACAAACTCTTTGTCATTGGAGATAGTATGAATATGGATCTTCTTGAAATTCAAAATCCTATTGCTAAGGATGCACCATTAGGCAGTGATATCAGTCATTCGATCGATTTTGAATGGTTAGATACTGAATTGATGAAAGTAGGGTCTCTTGCTCATGAATCTATTGAGTGGGATAAAATCGAGAAACTGTCATGGAAAATTTTAACCTCTGAAAGTAAAGATTATAGAGTATTATCTTTTTTGATTCAGGCACTTTTACAAAAAAATGACTTAGAGAGCTTTGAGCGATCTATTGAACTACTAAAGTTATTTTTAGAAAAAAATTGGCTGGCATATCCGTATCAAACTGAAGGTACTCGAATCGATCGAAATCGCCAACGCTTTTTAACGCAAATATTAAAGCGTATTGCCCAAAAGCAAGAAGAGGCATTTGTCGTAATCACGAAAGACCAACAAGATGCGTTAATCAAACACCTTCAGGATATCAACCGTCATCTGAAGAAAAAGAGCGTTACTCTAGAAGAGATCGATCCTTTAATTAACAGTATCGAACAGGTAGGGGTTAATCATGATATTGAAAGTCGTGATATTACTTTACAATCCTCAACGACTTCAAGTGCGTTATCATCAACGCAAAAAGCAGGCTATAGTTCTTTTATCCAATTTTTAAACGCGGAAAAAGATCGCTCATTTGCTAATCGATTGATCGAACAATTAGAGGAAAATGAAGAATTTTTACTAGCTGCCATGATGCGACGAATGCAGCTTTGGGATGATATTAAAGAAATTCCGATTCATAGTAATAATGGCGAAACAACACTCTCTTCGCCCTCTCAAGAGATTATTAGTCGTGCGAATTTATTATTAAATAATGACAATGTGTTATTTGATGAATGGTTACAATTGGAGCAGTCATTAACACGAGCACCATTTTGGCTTGATGCACATAGAATTAGTGCGTTAATTGCTAGTAAGCTCTTTTCGCTCTCTTTTGAGATAGAAATTAAAAAGAGATTGAATGATTTTTTAGAAAAACTGCCTCAATTAAAGACGTTAACCTTTAGCAATGGAACCCCTTTTATTACAGAAACGACATTGCATTGGTTACAAGAAGATGTCGTCTCTACCATTCAAGATGGTGACTTATCGGCGGCTATTGATGCAGATACTCAGAAAGATTTCTATCAATTGAATCTTTGGAATAATTACTTGCTTCAAGCAGATGAGTTTTATGAAAAATCAGGCTTTACTCAAGCATTGCATTATCTGCATGAACAAATCCAGCAAGCTCAGAATTTAAGAGAAAAAGTTTTATGGCAACTCTCTATCTCACAGATTTATCGTCGAGAAGGATTAGATGAATTAGCCAATCATAATAATCAAATAATCGTGACTCAAATAGCAGATACCCATTTAAATGAATGGGAACCTCAAATATTTGAATTACTGCATAGCAGTATTGTTACTGAATAAAGTTCATTTAAAATAGAAGGAATAGAGAAAATGAGAAGATTTTTTTCTCGAGAGTTAAGATATTTAAATCCAGTGCTAAGATTCTGGAGAATGTTAGCGCCATACATAAAATCAGCCGTACCAGCTTTACTGTTGCTATTATTTATTGGTATTCATCTCCTAGTATGGTGGAAAGGACCTAGTTTAGAGATTGCAGAAGAGACACCTTTTGCATCCATTACGAGTCGGGTGCTTTTTTCCATTGTTTTTACGCTATTAGTATTAATCCTTATTGGGTTCTTGCAAAGAAAAGAGATAAGACAATACTATCGAGATAAACAAAAGGATGAGCTGTTACATACGGATCTTAAAGTGAAGTATCTTAACAAACAGCGTGAAGAACTTGATGGTTTAATGACGCATCTTAAAACTCATTACCAAAGAGATAATCATCTTTATGATCTGCCATGGTATTTAGTATTAGGTCATAGTGGATCAGGAAAAAGCAGTTTATTGGAAGCTTCTAGTCAAGAGTTTCTATTTACTTCGATGCTAGAAGCCTCTAACTTTCAAAGTGAAAACCCTTATAGTTATAACTGGTGGTTTACTGATGAGGCACTATTCATTGATCCTGATAGTGAATTGCTATCTCAAAGATCATTAAAGAAACTGACTGATGAAGATAATGATCCTAAATTAGCAAGACACTTGTGGCTAGACTTTTTAGATTGGTTAGGCATGACTCGCCCACAGCGTCCATTGAATGGGGTTGTTTTAGTGGTCGATTTACCTGAATTGATTAATGCCACAGTCGTGAATAGACGTGCGTTATCAGGGACATTACGGGCAAGAATTCAAGAAATCATTAGTATGATTGCCAGCCAAATCCCCGTTTATGTGGTCTTTTCAAAAATGGATCAGCTTCAGGGATTTAAAGAGTTTTTTAAACATCTTAAAGATGCAGATCGTGAGAAGCTTTTAGGTTTTACTTTTTCACTTGATTCCTCAAAAGATCATAAGCAATGGTTATTAGATTTTGAAACGCAATATACTCTTTTTATTGAGCGTATTAATAGTAATTTGCCCAAAGCAATGATTGATAATGTCAATGAAGATGAGCGAGTAGCACTTTATAGCTTCTATCAACAGCTTGCGGGTATTCAGAAAATATTGAGTCAATTTTTGAAAGAGGTACTAATAAGTGATAAGTATACGATGCAGCCTCTGATTAGAGGGATCTACTTTACGAGTATTTATCAACAAGGGGCTCCTAGTAATATTTTTATTACAGAAATTATTAAGCGATATCAGCTAGATTATTACGCCATTAGAGCGCAGGATAATCGTTACTCAAAACCCCATTTTGCCAAAGATCTATTTAACGAGGTGATTTTAAAAGAATCAGGGTTAGCAACGGACAATATCGTAGAAAAAAGTCGAAAGCAGAATATCTTGAAGCGAAGTCTGATGGTGGGAATAGGTTTTTCTGCACTCTTTTTAGGTTTTGTAAACTATTATTACTTTAGTAATAAAACATCTTTAGCAAATGTTAAAGAGAAAGTTGAGGAATATACTAAAACGGCGAATTTTTCTGATGCCATAGATCCTACTGGAAAAGTGATGCTACCTGAGTTAAATCTCTTAAGAGATGCGACCTTAGAACTTGGGGATTATCATACAGAAACGATTTTTTCACAGTTGGGACTGAGCCAGAGTAAAAAAGTAGGGCGAGCTGTTGAGAGAACCTATCTTCGATTATTAAGTTATCGATATTTACGGCATTTAATGGCTGGAATCGCACAAGAGCTAACACTAACTGAACCGGAAAGTGACGAGCAATTGAAGTTATTACGGATTTTTCACATGTTAGCTCATAAGTCGGGAAGACAATCAGATATCGTTAAAAACCATTTTGCTGACTATTGGCAGCAAATGTATTCAGGTGAGGCGAATGTCCAAAACAGTCTGATGAATCATCTCGATTATTCTCTACTTCATACAGATATCGGTGGAGAAAGGATATCTGGAGTTTATGAAGCGGATAATGTTTTAAGACCTTACGATAATTTAATAAAAAAATCTCAAGTTGATTTACGAAAGATTCCTATGGAGCAACGTATTTATCGTAGCTTTAAGCATTATGGTTTTGCGAAGTATGATTTCCCTCTAGATCTTCGTAGCGAAGTGGGACCTGCTTTTGACCTTATTTTTGATGCAAAAATTGATAATAAGTCTGTAGAAATCCCGATGATTTTTACTAAAAAAGGGTTAGATCAATACTATTCTACGCAGTCTGATAACATTTATAAGCTTGCATTGGTGGATGATTGGATTATTGGGCAAAGGGATGATATCTCTTATACAGATGAAGATTTAGAATGGTTTAAAATAAAGATTAGAGAACACTATAGTGCTGACTATGTTAATAATTGGCGCCAAGCATTAAATGCGCTACATGTGAAAAAGTTTGAAAATGTTAGTGATGGCGTTTTAGTACTTGATAGCGTTTTAGGGGGAAATCAGCCCTTCCAACGTTTACTAGCAACGGTCAAAGAGAATACTTATCTTTTTGCCACTCTACCTGAAGATGATAAGGCTCGTGCAGAGCTTGAAAAATCTCATGTTTATGCACTTTCTTCAAAAGTTAATCGAGATTTTAATAAGCTCAATATGTTGACAAAAAATGTTGCGATCACAGAGGAAGAGTCGATCGCCCCTATTTTTAATAGTGAAGTCATGGAGCATATTCAAAATGTTTATGATCAATTAAAAGCGATACAAGATGCTCCTAATTCAGGACAGTTAGCGTTAATGACGGCTAAAAATCGAATCACCTTACATGATAGCGATCCTATTTATGCATTGAGTCGAGTCGCAGTTAAATTACCGGCGCCGATGAATAATATTGTTAATCGGTTAGCGACTGAATCATGGAATGTCATATTAGAGGCTGCATTAGTTGAGATTGATAAAAAGTGGAACGAAGAGATTTATCATGAGTTTAATACTATTCTTGCGAATAAATACCCTTTTAATAAAGATTCTAAAGTAGATGTATCATTAGAAGAATTTGTTCATTTCTTTGGTGAAAATGGCACGATTACTCAGTTTTATCAGAATGACTTAGCACCTTTCTTAAATGATAATTTAATGTCTAATGAAGACAATGAATCCTTAATTAAAGAAGAGGTTAGGGTACAACTGGCAAATGCTGAGAAAATTCGTAAAGCGTTCTTTAATCAACAGGGCGTTTTAGGGGTTGAGTTCTTAGTTGCACCAACTTCAATGGGACATCAGGTACAAAGAAGTGTCTTAAATGTGGAGGGGCAATATGTTGTTTATACTCATGGACCTAAACATGGCTACTCCTTAGTATGGCCAAATACGATTTCCACACCTTCTCATGAAACCGTTGTTCGTTTAAGTATGACCGGTGGGAATCAGGGGCAAAGAACCTTAACTTATCAAGGTCCTTGGGCGCTATTTAGAATGTTAGACCATGGACAATTAACGAGTCTAGATAGTCATGTCCTATCCCTCACTTACAATTTGAATGGGGTTCCTATGCGCTATGAATTAACGGCTTTTGGGGATGTGAATCCTTTCACTGCTTCATTGCTACGTACCTTCTATTTGTCGCCCTCTTTATATAAATAATTAGTCGAGAAGAAATTCAATGAAATATTTATTAAGCAACTTCAAAGAGCTGTTTTATAGGGCATTCACTGTACGAAATTTTAGAATGCAAGATATTCGCTGGTTAGGAATTGGATTATTATTAGTATTGCAAGCTTGTGCTACCTATAAAGGAGAAAATGAACAGTATCTAGCGCTCGATCCCGATAAGGTCGAACGCTATGTTGTGACTTTACCTTTTTCTTGTACAACGCCGGTATCTAAAAATCTTTCATGGCAGGCAAGACAAAGTTTTAGAAATGCTGAACGCTCTTTTAGTAAAGATATTCCCCTAGAGGAGAAAATTGCGCTGTATGAAAAAGCTCTAGAGCTAGGTGAGACAAAATCCTTAAAAAGGATGCTTATTCTTTATGAAGCATATGCTAGCAATCATCAAAAAATGGCAGAGGGCGCTGATTATGAAAATTATATGAGTGAGATCATTGAAACGATTAATCAAATGATTAATACCTATGACTTACCAGAAGGTTATAGCGCTTATGCAAAGTTGAAATTAGAAGGTGAATTGCTTCATAAGGATGAGATTAAAGCCCGAAACTATATTTATCATGCAGCCTTACGGGGAGATCTTGATGCATTACTGATGCTTGGAGACTACTACATGTATGTAGAAGGGAACTACTTTAAGGGGAAGGAGGCTTATGATTGTGCTGCTAAGCAAGATAATCTACGAGCTGATCGAGCCTTGGCAAAATCCTATGAGATATTTGAGGAAAACTATCCCAAAGCGTTAGAAAACCACTCTAAGGCTGCTGAAAAGGGTTCACAACAGAGTCTTTTGGAGTTGCGAGCCACTTTTAGAGATGGTCTTAAGGGTTATCACAAAAATCCGGAGCTTGCAATGTGCTTTCATTGGTTTCATGAGGCCTATCTTTTAAAACCGAATCAGCCTTTGCCTGGATTCCGTTGGTCATGTCCTTTGCCACCACATCCAGAATTAGACAGAGGAAATCTACCTTATGATGAGGAACTTAAATCACTCATTACGAGTGTAGAGCGAGAGTTTAATCCTAATCCTATTAAGAATGAGGTAAAAGTTATCACCCCTCTTGTAGAGATGATGAAGAAGGCGGATCAGAAAAAACAGCAAGAAAATCAATTATTAAAATCTTTGCGAGCTAAAAAAAATGCATTGTAATTTTAACCTCATTGCGAAGAGGAGGGGGCATGATTCTATTAACACCGGATAAGATCCTACCGGGGAAGATTAGTGTGGATACCAAAGAGCAGGGAGGACATAGTGGGAATACGACAGTTATAGCGCATCTCATTGTTGAATCATCTGTCGCCGGCAATATTACCGTTGAAAAATTAGGAAAGGTGACGGTAAAAGGAGAAATTACAGGGAATGTCATTAATCACGGTGAATTGATTGTTGAGTCCACTGCCAAAATAGAGGGAGATTTACAAAACTACGGCGCTTTAACATTAAAGGGAGCGCTCTCTAAAGGTGCGTTATATCTTAAATCAGATTCTCATTCGTATATTGACTCAAAGCAGATAAGTCAGATTAAAAAAATTTTCTCAGAGCCAAATGCCTTTGTGGAGATGAAATTTGGAGGAGGTTTTAATGTCAAAGAATAGCTTGATGAACAATATTAGTCATCTGCTTGATTCCCAGCAAAAGTATTTTTATACCTTTCAAACACTCGATGATAAAAATCTAAAAGTGGTTAGTTTTACTCTAGAGGAGGAGATCTCTCAACCTTTTAG
>JASLEF010000115.1 GCA_030151245.1 Ignatzschineria sp.
AGATACCCCTCAAAGGATGAAGATGGTAAAATACTTTCTCCTTTTTGGGGTTTTTATTTTTAAATAATAAGAAGTAAATATTATGAGCCTAAAACGACTAACATTTTTTCTTGCGACTCTCCTAATCATATCGGCATGTTCTGGCGGCGGTAATTATACCGTTCGATCCGGCGATTCCTTAAGTCAAATTGCGAGCCAACATAAAATGTCCGTTAGTGAATTACAAAGGCTAAACAATATCTCAAACCCCAACCACATTCGGGTGGGTCAAGTCCTTCGCGTAAATGGTAAAGCGGGATCCACTGTTAGACGCAATAACACCTCAAATCGCAATATCGCAGCGACAAATAACGCTCCTCAAAAACTAGCGACCCGAGATAATACCGTTATCACCCCGAAACCCGCAGCACCAAAAGACCAAGTCTCAACCGGTATTAATGGCTGGGTTAAACCAACAGAGGGAGCGGTTGTAAAAAGCTACAACCCTAATATCCCAGGACAAAAAGGCATTCAAATTGCAGGATCGCCTAATCAACCGATTAAAGCCGCTCATGATGGTGAAGTCGTCTTTGCCGGCTCTGGGAATTCAGGGTATGGTCAATTGATTATTATCCGCCATAATGCAAATACCTATAGCGCCTATGGTTACCTCTCCTCAATTAATGTCAGAGAAGGCGCAAAAGTCAAAAAAGGCCAACCGATTGCCGGCATGGGGAATAGCTTTGATGGACGTACCGTTCTCTACTTCGAGATCCGAACGAAAGGTCAAACTGTAAATCCGATGAACTATATTTAACATCTTCTACCAACCCGTAGAAAATATAAAAATGACAATATCTTTAGACATAATCATTACTGCTATAGCCTCTCTAAGCGGCGCTATCATTGGAGGCACTATCGCATTTGCAGGCAGTTGGATTGCAACAAAAAAACAAATAAATGCAAAAAATAAAGATAATAAAAAAATTGAGACGCGCTTTATTAGATCTATATTTATCGAAATTGAAAGTGTTTACTCTAGATACCAAGGACTAAATCACATCATCCAAAACAAATATGATTTTCTTGATTATTCCATATATATCAATGAAGATTATTTCCCCGTTTACCACAACAACGTTGGCTATTTGGGTTTGATAGAAAACGATGATCTTCGAAACAATATCATATCCTTTTACACACAAGCTAAAGGACTTATAGATACTCTTCGAACAAATACTACACTTTTAGATGACCTAAAAAACTCAACTTCCCACCTTCAAAAACAAAATATAGTTTTAGCTCTACGACAATATTTATCAACTATAAAAGATGACGATATTAAAACTACTCAAATATATAATGCAATCCAAAAATCTAGAAAGGATTTCTTCTAAAACACAAAAAACGACCAATCATTAGATGGTCGTTTTTTTAATGCTTGCTCGCAAAGAAACATCATAAAGCTTCACAAAACTTTAACTGTTATCACCTTTACGAGGAGAACGTCTTCTACGTGGTCTACGACGACGCTTCTGTTGATCATCCCCTTTCTGATGCTCTTCTTGACTTGGGTTTGACTGACGCCGTGAAATTTCTTGTCGAACCTCACGCTTCCCTTCTCGGCGCTCTTGACGGTTTTCCTGCTGCTCTTTTTCTAAAAGTGCCACTTCATACTGCGCAAACTGCTTTGCCCAATATTCAGCTTTCTCAATCACATCTGTATCTTCATTGGCTTCAGCACGCAATAATAAAAAATCATATGCCGCTTTAAAGCGAGGATGCTCCATCAAGCGTTTAGGACTACGAATCACTTTTGCTTGCAGTCTAAACTGAAATACCCATAGATCTTCAATAAACTCTCGCACATAACGAGGGATCACGGTAATTTGATGCTGCACCTTAAATGCATCATCAATCGCCATTTTAGAAGCGTCACTATAAAGCATCACACCAGCAACCAGCTCATCAAAACGCTCCATAAAAGGTGCCCAAAGGAGCGATGCATAGACGAAATACGGAGAGCTTGTTAAGCCCTGTTTTGCTCTTACATCTGAATTTTTCAAAGACTTCAACAATAGATGCTGATCTGGGAATCCTTGCTTTTTCAGAGCCTTATAAGTTAAGGGGAATAAAATCCCAAAGAGCTGATGCTCCATCATCCCATGATAAGATGCCTCACCATGCCCTGTTAAAAAGAGCTTTAGCACCTCATCATACATCCTTGCCGGAGAGACATTTTCTAATAACTGACGATGTTCCGCAATAGGAGGCAATAATTTCACATCAATGGTAAATCCAAGCTTTGCTTGAAAACGCACCGCTCGTAAAATTCGTACAGGATCTTCCATAAAGCGATCAGTAGGATCTCCGATCAAACGTAATGTTCGATTTTTTAGATCACGATAACCATCACAATAATCAATAATCGTCTGATCACGCACATCATAAAAGAGCGCATTTACCGTAAAGTCACGGCGCATAGCATCTTCATCTATCGTGCCATAAATATTATCGCGCGTGACAAAGCCTTCATCATTTGTCTGATAATGCTTAGATTTATCTCCCGCATCATTAGATCGAAACGTGGCAACTTCAATAATCTCACGCCCGAAAACAACATGCACAAGTCTAAAACGACGTCCAATAATACGACTATTACGAAACACCTTACGGATCTCGCTAGGGTGAGCATCCGTCACGATATCAAAATCTTTCGGTGCAAGTCCTAACAGAAGATCACGAACACCACCGCCTACCAAATAGGCATTAAATCCAGCGCTATTTAGTTTATTAATCACGGTTAAGGAGTTCTTAGAGATCTGGCGATTTCTAATGGAATGATCTTTCGCATGGTAGATCTTAGGATTCATAGAATCTCTACTCCAAAAAGAAAAGCCTTTCGTAAGAAAGGCTTTGATATTTTTTATCATACTCAAAATATCGGTATAAATTAACGTTTTGAGA
>JASLEF010000029.1 GCA_030151245.1 Ignatzschineria sp.
GATGAGTTACGTTATGGCAAGATCTGTATTTTAGCCGATGCTGACTCTGATGGATTGCATATTGCAACCTTAATTTGTGCATTGTTTTTAAAGCATTTTCCAAAACTTGTGGCAGCGGGTCATGTGTTTGTAGCGTTACCACCGCTTTATCGTATAGATGTTGGAAAAGAGGTTTTTTACGCTTTAGATGAGGCTGAAAAAGAAGCGATTCTGAAGAAGCATGAAAATAGTCGAGGCCAAAAATCGGTGACACGTTTTAAAGGATTGGGTGAGATGAATCCTATTCAACTTCGAGAGACTACGATGAGTGCGGATACCCGCCGCTTAGTCCAGCTAGTGGCGCCGAATATTGAAGAGAAGCAAGTCACGGAACATGAGACAATTCTTGATTTTGTGATTGAAAATGAGCAAGAAGAGCTGATAGGTAATCCGATAGAAGTCTTCGATAAGTTGTTAGCACGTAATCAACGTCAGGAACGAAAAGAGTGGATTGAGAGCAATCATTTCCATCAAGATATTTAAAGTTAAGCGATAAAATGTCAGAGAAGGTCTATCTTTTTAAAAAGATAGACCTTTTTTTGTACCACAATAAATTTGTATTTTAAAATATTATGTCTTATATCTAGTTATCCGAGGACTAACATTGTCCCTACGGAGATCCGCTGATACACTCGAGTGTGGTCAAAATAATAATACGCTATTTACAAAGTAGCATTTCAAAGGATAGAGCATGATACGATTCATTTTGCGTCGCGTTTTGGAGGCGATTCCAACACTTTTAGTGTTGATTACGATTTCCTTCTTTATGATGCGATTAGCGCCGGGAAGCCCCTTTACCGGTGATAGGATGTTACCCCCAGAAGTTTTAGCAAATATTGAGGCGAAGTATAATTTAAATGCCCCACTATATGAGCAATACTTTGATTATTTAAAGCAATTGTTAAGGGGCGATTTAGGACCCTCTTTTCGTTACCGTGATTACACGGTGAATGAGTTAGTCGCAACACATTTTCCCACATCCGCGAAGTTAGGTGTTGCTGCCTTTACTCTGGCACTTATTTTAGGCACAACGGCAGGGGTTATTGCAGCATTAAAACAAAATAGTTTTTGGGATTACCTCGTGATGAGTTTCGCAATGACGGGGGTTGTGATTCCAAGTTTTGTCGTTGCACCTTTATTAATTTTATTATTTGCAATTACTTTACAGTGGCTACCCGCAGGGGGATGGTATGGGGGTAAATGGCAATATATGTTACTACCAATGATAGCGCTCTCTCTAGCTTATATTGCAAGTATCGCTAGAATTATGCGTAGCTCGATGATTGAAGTTTTAAATTCAAACTTTATTCGGACAGCAAGAGCAAAAGGGTTGCCGATGCATCGCATTATTATTAAACATGCCCTTCGCCCGGCATTTTTACCTGTGCTCTCTTATTTAGGGCCCGCATTTGTTGGGATTATTACCGGCTCTCTCGTAATCGAATCGATCTTCGGTCTACCTGGAATTGGGACACTTTTTGTCGATGGCGCGCTGAATAGAGATTATTCAACGGTTTTGAGTGTGACGATTTTAGTGGGAAGTTTGACGATTTTATTTAACATGGTTGTCGATATTCTTTATGCAGTGATCGATCCCAAGATTCGTTACTAGGAGGCTGTGATGAAAGTTGTTTCAAAAGCGCAGCAGGAAGCTGTAGAGAATTTTTCAGAAAATTTAAATGTCACAGGAAGAAGTCTGTGGCAAGATGCGCGTCGTCGCTTCATGAGTAACAAAGCAGCCATGACGAGTCTGTTAGTATTAGGGTTCGTGGCGCTGTTTGTGATTTTTGCCCCTCTTGTATCTGAGTATTCCTATGATCATACTGATTGGGGAATGATGAGTAATCCTCCGGATTTTGAGTCGGGTCACTTTTTAGGAACAGATTCTAATGGACGAGATATTTTTGTGCGGATTGCCGTGGGCGGTAGAATCTCATTACTAGTGGGAATTTCAGCTGCTCTAGTGGCTGTCTTAATGGGAACTTTTTACGGTTCATTATCAGGATATGTTGGTGGAAAGCTTGATTCATTAATGATGCGTGTTTTAGAGATTTTGAACTCATTCCCCTTTATGTTTTTTGTCATTTTGTTGGTGACTTTCTTTGGGCAGAATCTCTTTTTGATTTTTTTGGCGATAGGAATGGTTTCTTGGTTAGATATGGCAAGAATCGTGCGAGGACAGACATTAAGTCTGAAAAACCGAGAGTTTATTGAAGCGGCGAAAGTCTCTGGAGTCTCCACTGCCTCGATTATTTTTAGACATGTTGTGCCAAATGTCTTAGGTGTGGTTGTCGTTTATGCCTCTCTATTAGTACCGAGTATGATTCTTTTTGAATCTTTCCTCAGCTTTTTAGGATTAGGCGTTCAAGAGCCGATGAGTAGTTGGGGATCATTATTAGCGGATGGCGCGCAATCGATGGAAGTCGCTCCGTGGTTATTAATTTTTCCGGCTCTATTTTTAATTGTCACGCTCTTTTGCTTTAACTTTATTGGGGATGGGCTTCGTGATGCGCTCGATCCTAAAGATCGATAGGAGGAGACATTATGAGTAATGTATTGTTAGATGTTAAAGATTTGAGCGTTATCTTTAATACCCCTGATGGTGCTGTGACCGCAGTGAACAAATTAAATTTTTCCCTTAAAAAAGGGCAAACCCTGGGAATTGTGGGGGAGTCAGGTTCAGGAAAATCCCAAACAGCCTTCTCTTTGATGGGGTTATTGGCAAGAAATGGTCATGTATCTGGGTCTGCTCTATTTGAGGGGCAAGAGATACTTAATTTAAGAGAGAAAGAACTTAACCGTCTTCGTGCCGAAGAGATTGCGATGATCTTCCAAGATCCGATGACCTCTTTAAACCCCTATATGACGGTAGGGGCGCAGCTTATGGAAGTCTTAATGTTGCATAAGGGCTTAAGTAAACGCGCGGCGTTTGAAGAGTCGGTAAAAATGCTTGATGCGGTGAAAATGCCGGAAGCTCGTAAGCGAATGAAGATGTATCCTCACGAGTTTTCTGGGGGCATGCGTCAACGAGTGATGATTGCGATTGCACTTTTGTGTCGTCCTAAGCTATTGATTGCTGATGAGCCCACAACTGCTCTAGATGTCACTGTTCAGGCACAAATTATGGCGCTTTTGAATGAGCTAAAAGCAGAATTTGAAACGACAATTATTATGATTACTCATGATCTTGGTGTCGTTGCTGGTATTTGCGATAAAGTTTTGGTGATGTATGCCGGCAGAACCATGGAATATGGTAGTGTGAAGGATATTTTTCATGCTCCAAGTCATCCTTATACATTGGGCTTATTAGAAGCGATTCCTAGATTAGAGCATGATTCGGAACTCCTTCATACGATTCCAGGAAATCCTCCTAATTTATTGCATCTACCCCAAGGGTGTCCTTTTAGTCCTCGTTGTGAATGGCGACAGGATCAATGTACTGAAGCACCAAGGTTAGAGCCCTTTGGTAATGAGCGGTTACGTGCTTGCTTTAGAGATACGAAGGAGTTAATGGCATGAGTCAAATGAATCGAAAGGCAATTTTAGAAGTCGAAGGATTAAAGGTTTATTTTCCTATTCGTGAGAAAGGACAATATTTTTGGGATAAGCCTCATAACCTCAAGGCGGTTGATGGGGTCAACCTGCGTCTCTATGAAGGAGAGACGTTGGGAGTCGTTGGGGAATCTGGATGTGGTAAGTCAACTTTAGCACGAGCTATTATTGGGTTAGCGCCGGTGACAGAAGGCTCGATTACGTGGCTTGGACAAGATATGACTCGAGCTACAAAACGGGAAATGAAGGCCATTAGACAAGATATTCAGATGATCTTTCAGGATCCTCTTGCATCTTTAAATCCTCGAATGACAGTAGGGGATATTATTGCAGAGCCCTTAAAAGCGCATTATCCCAACCTATCAAAATCAGCAGTCAAAGAGAAAGTCGAGCTGATGATGGAAAAGGTGGGATTATTACCTAACGTGATTAATCGTTATCCTCATGAGTTTTCAGGAGGACAATGTCAGCGAATTGGTATTGCGCGTGCGCTAATATTAGAACCGAAAGTCATTATTTGTGATGAGCCTGTGTCAGCATTAGATGTCTCTATTCAGGCGCAAGTGATCAATCTTTTAAAAAGCTTACAAAAAGAGATGGGATTAGCCTTGATCTTCATTGCCCATGATTTAGCTGTTGTTAAGCATATTTCTGATCGAGTAATGGTGATGTATCTTGGGAATGTTGTAGAGCTTGGCGATAAAGTGCAAGTCTATAATGAAACAAAGCATCCTTATACTAAAGCATTGATGCAAGCGGTCCCGATTCCTGATCCGGATATTGAAAAACATAAAACATTGGATCTATTGGAAGGGGATCTACCTTCTCCTATTCATCCGCCGTCAGGTTGTGTATTTAGAACAAGGTGTAGTGAGGTTATTGCGGACTGTGCAACTGAAAAGCCAGGGTTAAAAGGTGGAGATCATCTAGCCGCTTGTATTCGGATATAGGATATTTAAAAATCTAATCATCATACCCACAAGATTGATAAAAGCACCTGAATCTTGATGGATAAAACGACTGATATTCTCAGTCGTTTTTTTGTTTTCTAAAAGAGAATGTTAGAAAGGATATAGTGAGTTTTCATATGGGGATGAGCCTGAAAAATTTCGAGAGTTATCCCGATAGGCTTCAAGAGTCCTGTCACGTATAATGGCTTCTTAATTCCTAATTGATTCATTGACGAAGACGACTAAACTTTATGATCCCATTATCTCTCTATGTTCACTTTCCATGGTGCATTCAAAAGTGTCCTTATTGTGACTTTAACTCTCATAAAAATAATGAGGCGTTGTATGAACCTTATATGCAGACACTTATAGATGATGTTACAGAGATTCTGCCTTACATCTGGGGGCGTAAAATTCACTCCATCTTTATTGGTGGGGGAACGCCAAGCTTAATGCCGCCAGCACTATTGGATCGATTTTTTAGCCAGTTGCGGACGCTTCTCAATTTTAATCCTAATATTGAAATTACGATGGAGGCCAATCCTGGAACGGTAGATAGTCAGTATTTTAAGGCGTATCGAGAAATAGGGATTAATCGGCTCTCGATCGGTGTGCAGAGTTTAAATGATACTCAGCTCGAGAAGATTGGACGAATCCATTCAAGTGCAGAAGCATTAAAAGCCATCGAAATTGCGCGTGAAGCTGGATTTACCAATATCAATTGCGACTTGATGTTTGGATTACCTTTGCAGAATCTTGAAGGGGCATTAGCTGATCTTCAGGGGATTTTAGCGTTGAAACCAGAGCATATCTCTCATTATCAATTAACGCTTGAACCCAACACTTATTTCCATCGTTATGAGCCTGAACTACCTTTAGATGAAAATATTGAGGAGATGCAGTTAAGAAGCCACCAGATTTTGGCGGAACATGGTTATCATCATTATGAGGTCTCCGCTTTTGCTCAGAAGGGGAGAGAGAGTCAGCATAATCGTAACTATTGGGAGTTTGGAGATTATCTTGGAATTGGTGCTGGCGCTCATGGCAAAATTACGATGATGAATAATCGCTCGATTTTACGAACACAGATGGAAAAACATCCTCGGACATATGTGGAGAAGAGTGCTAAAGAGCGACTAATCTTAACGGAGATTAGCGCAGAAGATCTGCCTTTTGAGTTTTTCTTAAACACATTAAGATTAAAGTCTGGAGTTCCAAAATCTTATTGGGAAGAGCGTACTTTTTTATCCTATTCTCATATTGAAGGATTTGTGAAACGTCATCAAGAAGGAGGCCTTTTAATCCCCTCTGAAACAGGGATTATACCGACTGAAAAAGGGCATCTCTTTGTTAATACAATGCTAGAAGAATTCATTTAAATATCAGTAGTATATTCATAATATTACTGATTAATGCTTGAAAATGAGTCATTAGCCCTTATATTGAGTATTAATTATAACTTCCTAAATCAATATAAGGAGTCATTTACAATGAAAGTAGGAAAACGCTATATTACGCAAGTTGGACTATTTTTTACGGCAGTATTTATGCTGATTATTCAACAGGCATCTGCACAGTTACCCGATTGGAGCAAACTCTTTGAGGAGAATAAAGCAGCGGTCGTCAGTATTACTACAGAAGGGACAGAAGTAGTCAGAGGGGGCTGGTCTCCTTTTGAAGGCTTTTCTTTTGGGGGAAATTCTCCCTTTGGTGATAATGATCCATTTAGTTTCTTTTTTGGTAATGGAGATCAGCCGAAAGAGCAGGAAAGAATTGTTCGGGGTGCTGGCTCAGGGTTTATTATCGATAAAAAAGGATATGTCATTACGAATGCCCACGTGATAGGCGATGCGGATAAAATTACGGTTCATCTAGCGGATAGACGAGAGCTTAAAGCAGAGCTTATTGGCATGGATGAGAAGACGGATGTGGCAGTTTTAAAAATTGAGGCAAGTAAATTACCGGTCGTTAAAATTGCCGATGTATCGACATTAAAGGTAGGTCAGTGGGTGATGGCTGTAGGCTCACCATTTGGTTTAGATTATACCGCTACACAAGGAATTATTAGTTCACTAGGCCGAAATCTTCCGAATGATAATTTTACCCCATTTATCCAAACAGATGCGGCTGTAAATCCTGGAAACTCAGGTGGACCGTTATTTAATACGGATGGGGAAGTAATTGGAATTAATTCTCAGATCTACACAAGTACTGGAAGTTATGCTGGCGTTAGCTTTGCTATTCCTATTGATTTAGCGATGCATATTGTGGGACAAATCCGTGAAGATGGAAAAGTATCTCGTGGATGGTTGGGGGTTCAAATTCAGGAAGTCACCGCTACTTTAGCAGAGACATTTAATCTTGATAAACCGATGGGTGCATTAGTAGCAAGTATTGTTGCGGATAGTCCTGCGGATAAATCATCGCTTAAAGTAGGAGATGTTATCTTAAAGTTTAATGGTCAGGAAGTCGTATCTTCAAGCCAGTTACCAATTCTTGTAAGTCGCGTGAAAGGCGATGAAGAGGTGAAGCTAGAAGTTCTTCGTAATGGTAAACGAGAAACGATTAAGGTCACAATTGAAGCTTTAGATGATGAAGGTCGAAAAACCGTTGCAACAAAAAAAGCGGATAGCAATGTTTTAGGCGTAGCAGTAGAAGAGACGAAAGCGGATGCTAAAATTAAGGGCGTTGTGATTACAAAACTTGATGGAGGTATTGCGGAAAAAGCAGGCTTAATGGCAGGAGATATCATTACGCAGATTAATGGGTTAGATGTGATGGATATCAAAACTTTTGATGAGGCACTAAAGACAACAGAGGCAAGTCCTGTATTGAGAGTGCTGATTAATCGTCAAGGAAATCCTTATTTTGTCGCAATCCGTAAAGAGAGTGATGTGAAGAAATAGATGGTAGGTCGATTATCAAAGTAAGATTAAGAAAAGCTAAGCGGGGCCTTAGCTTTTTTTATGCTCTAAAGTTTTCTCTGCATTTTTTAGAAGAGAGTTGTATTGTGATAACAGGAGATTTATAGTCAATGAAGTCTCCAACAGTCATATTAACCACATTATTTCTTTGAACAAAGATTAAATAATTGCAATGAAAGGTGCAATCATGAAAAAAATACTCACAATAGCAGGATCAGATTCAAGTGGCGGCGCAGGAATTCAAGCGGATTTAAGAACGTTTGCGAAGCATAACCTTTATGGTTTTTGCGCATTAACCGTCATTGTGACGATGGATCCTGATAATCATTGGGGACATGGCGTATTTCCAATAGAGGTTCCAACGATTGATGCGCAGATCCGTACGGCCATCGATGGGGTTGGTGTAGATGCGATTAAGCTCGGTATGCTACCAACGCCGGAGATTATTTCTCATGTTGCGACAAAGCTTGAGGAACTTAAAGGTAAACAGCCTGTTGTGGTAGATCCTGTAATGGTCTGTAAAGGGGATAAGCCACTTTTTCCAGAGCATGCAGAAGCGATTAGAACACAGTTAATCAAATATGCGACAGTGACAACTCCAAATTTATTTGAAGCGGCGCAACTTGCTGGTATTGATAAAATCAGTAGTTATGATGAAGCAGTGATGGCTGCTGAAAAAATTATGGAGCTTGGCTGTGGCGCTGTGGCAATTACCAATGTTGGTAGTGTTATGGAACCAAAAACCTCTGCAGATCTTTATTATGATGGTGAAGAGCTATTATTGGTAGAGGGCGCGTTTATAGATACGCACCATACTCATGGTTTAGGTTGTACTTTTGCAGCGCATGTTGCCGCAAATCTCTGTAAGGGGTATTCAAAACGTGAATCCGTAGTTCTTGCTAAAGAAGCAATCCGTGCAGGAATTAAACATCACTTTGCACTGAACCAATATGTCGGAACGTTAAACTTTGAAGAGAGCTTTACACAGAAAGATTAACTTTTGAGGCATCATGACTACATAGGTGTTTTGCAGTGAAAA
>JASLEF010000056.1 GCA_030151245.1 Ignatzschineria sp.
CGTGTCACCATAACTCAATATGGTGCGAGTGGAGAGACTCGAACTCTCACGGATGAACCACTAGATCCTAAGTCTAGCGCGTATACCAATTTCGCCACACTCGCATAAGCCGTCAATTATACGTTGTCTTCATAACTTGTCAAGTCTGTTTTACTTGATGCTTTTTCCTTTTGGAAATTGCGTTTGAACAACGTTAACTACGAAGAAGGATGATAATATATTTTCTTAAAAAAACAAGTCTTTTGTTTGTAGGAATAATGAGCGATTCTTGCGTAAGACTCGTAATGACTTCAAAAAATAAGGTTTTTTTATCCTTAATCTGACTAATAAGATACGGCGATAATCACTTTGTCTCTTTTATTTGTGTTCCATAAGGCGATGAATTCTTAAATAGAGAGTCTATTTAGAAAAGGTCTTGTATGAAAATTATCTAAAATTTTATTTAAATGAGGTTTAGGTGATTTTTAAGATGGTTAGAAGCGGCGCTTTTTGAAAAGAAGAGTATAGTTTAAAGGCTCTCAAAAGGAGATAAGGTTTACTCTTAGGAGAATCTTATGGTTTATTAGAGTTTCATATCGCTTGAATAGTGGTAAAAAATTCCGGTAAATGCCGCGCCGGCATTGAGTACTATTTAGAGGTCTTATGAATATTTTTCGATGATTCTTTGTAAAATCCCTCACTGTATCGGGAATTACGTGATTGATGTTTTCCCCATACAGACAATCTTTTCACTGATAGCGCATTTCTTAGAGCGGCGATCTACCATAAAATTTAATGAGTTAAATCTATATTTATCTAGTTTTAGCTTATTAGCTAATTGTCCCTTGTTAATGTTTGTGTAATAATCTGCGCACTAATTAACCGTATATTTATGAAGGATATGAGATGAAGCAATTGAAAATGTTTTTTGCAGTGATGTTTTTTGCCGTTGTTGCAGTAGCTTGCGGGGGCGCAGCAGATAAACCTGAAGATGTGGCTAAAGAGTTTATTACGGCATTTGAGAAGGGTGATACCAAACGTTTATTAAATATTATCTATCTTGACGAGGAAGATAGTACGCCTGAAGTCAAAGAGATGATCATGGGTAAGCTTGGTATGATGGTCGAGATGGCTCAAGGTGAAATGGAATCTAAAGGCGGTATTAAAAGTATTAAAGTAGATAGCGTCGATTATAATAGTGACAAGTCAAAAGCAACGGTTTACTTAATCGTGACTTATAACGATGGTGAAGTATCAGGTCCCGATGATATTGGAACTGTGAAAACAAAAGATGGTTGGAAAGTACAACTTTAGTCTTTAATTTCAATATTAATCACCTTGAATATAACGCTGTGATTTTCATGGAAAGCACAGCGTTTTTTTATGCAGCTCTTTTTTATATTTCTTAACTCAACGAGTCTAGCTATTTATCCGCACTGGCTATGGATGGCATTAATCTCTACTATTTTAACGACCAACGCCTATTATTTATCGCTTCATGAAACATAGACACTATCTTTTTACTAGCTTTGTAATAGTGATCACGGTTATTGTGGTCATCTGTCTCTATTTTGAGATTAATCCTTTTAAAGATCCTTCGCAATATGAGCCTTGGCAATCTCGTCATCTTGAGCAGTTAGAAGTAGGAGATATCGTATTTAGAACGGCATATGGTAAAGAGAGCCGCTTAATTCAATTGGTGAGTGGGGGGGGATACTCACATATTGCAGTGGTCACAGAAGTCTCTCCTGAGGTGAAAGTGACGCATGCTACGACAAACGATGATCCTGACAAGTTAAATCAAGTGCTCTTAACATCTATTACCAGATTTTTATCTCCTACTTATGCTAAAACCTATCTTGTCGCACGTCCGAAGTTTTTAAGCGCTTTTGAAAGAGAGGTTTTTGCCGCTGAAGTTGCACAAAAAATAGGGGAGCCTTACCTTTTACAAAGTAAACATTTAGAAAATCTCTATTGCACCACTTTATTAGAAGGACCGCTTCGTTCTTTAGTTCCTCATTTATCCCTGCAATGGCAGACGTTAGATCTGCCTGGAGTGCCGGGGGATTATCTGTTTCCGGATGCATTTTTAGAAATACCAGGATTACAGCAAATTTTAAAAGATGATATTTGGTTACTGTAATGAGATCGTTTGGTCTGGTATTTCTAATTCTAGTGTCTGTTTTATATCACTCGATAGGATAGTCACAGCGAATAGTCATAATTGCATTGTAAGGTTCCTCGTCAGTGACGTGAGTCTCTTATTAAGCGATGGCCAATAATCGAAAAAAGTATTAAATGATTTTAATTGATCATTGATGATGCTGGTTTTAACAATTGATGGGGAGAATGTAATGATCAAGTATCGCGTTTTTAAAGGATGCCCTCTGAGGTGGAACGATCTTAATACCACGGGTAGAGAGTGACATCATGCTCCGTAAACATGCTTCATTGATATTTAATCAGTAGGCGATTCTTCAGATGATGAATGGTGATGAGATTTTTTATTAAGGGGGACTTTTCTTTTATGAAGAGCTTTCTTTACTTTCGCTATTGTCCCAATAGTTTTCAATTGTACGATAAATTTGATTCTGAATATTTTCGGAATAGGTAGCAATGGCATAATCTTCATAGAGCTTATGATTTTTTTTGGTATAGCGCTCTGCGATATTGATGAGAATATCATCTTTGATAATCCAGCGTTTTGGAAGGTCTTGACGGATTGCTATTAATTCTCGCATTTTAGCGAGAGAACGTAGTAGTTGTTTGGCGGAGCCACGCATTCTTTTATGGCCTTTTACTTTTTTCCAAGCGCCTTCAGGGTCCGGCTCATAACGTTCGCGTTCAGTTAATGGCTGATGGTTGGCTTTTAATAAGCCATGTTGATTATTTGTATCGATTTCAGCGATTAACTTTTGATAAGCGGGAATAAGGTAGTGAACATCATCATAAGCATATTTGAGCTGTTCGTTAGTTAAAGGTCTTAAATCCCATTGAGTTCTAGTTTGATCGCGAGTCAGTTCGACACCACAATAGTGCAATACTAAATCATGATAGCTCATACCTACTTTAATATTCTGTGTGATTTGTGCAGCAATTTGAGTGTCAAATACAGGAGTAGGTAAGATATCTAGAGCATGCACGATAGCTTCTAAATCTTGGCTTGCAGAGTGAATGATTTTTGTAATATGGGGGGCTAAAAGAAGCGCTTTTAAGGAGGTAAAATCGTTCAGTGCTAATGGATCGATACAAACGGCCTCCTTGTCAGTGGCTAGTTGAATCAAGCAGAGTTTTGGGAAATACGTCTTTACTCGTAAGAATTCAGTATCTAAAGCGAGTAACTCAATGCTATGAAGTTGTGTATTACACCAAGCATCTAACGCTTCTTGTGTATCGATATAAAGGTCTTTCATAATCAATCCAATTTCCTATTGAAGAGAATATTATACGGCTTTTTTAAAATATTTGGGGAGGAAAAAATAAGCTTGAAATAAAGATTTATCAGCATTAAAACTTGAAAAGTTCTACCATAATGACCTTTATAGAATTTGATGAGTGATTCACCTTCAAGGAGTGATGAGATGTATATTCCTTTTTCAGCATTAAATGCCATTCCATATTTTATGGAATATCAGGATAAAGCCCCATTAGTGCACTGTATGACAAATCATGTGGTACAGAACTTTACCGCAAATGTCTTACTTGCAACAGGAGGGAGTCCTGCCATGATCCCGGATATTGAGGAGTGTGGAGAATTTACAGCGGTTGCTAGCAGTCTATTGATTAATGTAGGCACATTAACGCAAAGAGCGGCAGAAGCGATGCTCCATTCTGCACAGGTAGCAGATGAAACAGGAACACCATGGGTTTTAGACCCGGTCGGTATCGGTCCTGCACTCTATTATCGAACGGGGATCGTGAATCAATTACTCCAATTTAATCCGACCGTTATACGAGGCAATCCTTCAGAGATTATGGTTTTAGCAGGAGTTGAAGCCAAGTCAAAAGGCGTTGATTCTCAAGAAGATGCTAAAGCTGTGTTTGAATATGCCGAAAAAGTCGCGCGGGATTTCAAGACGGTAGTTGTCATGACGGGGAGTGAAGACATTATTACCGATGGAGATAAAAGTTATATTGTTTCGGTAGGGACAGAAAAATTAACAAAAGTCACCGGAACTGGTTGTTCCTTATCAGCGCTGGTTGCGGGCATGATTAGCGCCACAGAGGATGTGTTAGAAGCGGCAGCAACAGCTTGTTATCTCGTCGCGCTTTCAGGAGAGTATGCAGCGGAAAAGAGTAACGGTTTAGGGTCATTTGCGGTGCAGTACTTAGATGAATTATCTTTGATGAGTTCAGAAAAACTTCTCGAGATCGCTAAATCGGAAGGTGCTTTTGATGAAGGCTAGGGGATATGATGCGTTTTGTGATTTTTAGTAGGAGAGGATTGATATGATTCAATGGAAAACACTCTGATAAGTCATCAAAAATAGCTATGAAAATAGATAGATGAAGTACATGGAGTACTTAATATATTAAAATTGCATTTAGGAGTTGTAAGTAACAATGGGCTATCCAATTATTCGACACAATATCAGTAGAACACAGTTTGATTTATCGCTCTATCTTGTTTTAGATCCTGAGCTTTGTGGGGGCATTGCTGGAATGGCGGCAACAGTTTATGAAGCGGTTGAAAATGGGGTAACCTGTGTACAACTTCGCTCGGAAAAAGAGGTTAATAAACGCTATTGGTATGAAGCTGGAATGATGCTTAAAGCTGTACTTGCGGATTATAATGTGCCATTAATCGTGAATGATCATGTTGATGTCGCACTGGCGATTGATGCAGATGGCGTTCATATCGGACAAAATGACCTCCCTGCAGAAGCTGTTCGTCGAATGTTAGGTCCGAATAAAATTTTGGGGTTATCCGTAGGATCGATCGGGGAGTTATTAGCCGTGAAATTACACGATGTCGATTATGTGGGGGTAGGACCTGTATTTGCTACTTCTACGAAACAAGATGCTCGCCCAGCAATGGGGGTGGAGGGATTAGGCGCTATTGTTGCAGCAAGGGCGATTCCGAAGGTTGCGATTGGGGGAATTAATGAAACTAATGTACAATCAGTGATGAAGACGAAAGTGAATGGAGTTGCTGTTGTTTCCGCAATTTGTGGACAAACTTCTGTGGGGACTGCGACTCAAAAATTAGCAAAGTTGATAGGAGATATTGATGAATAGAATCTTAACAATTGCCGGTTCAGATCCCAGTGGTGGTGCGGGAATACAGGCAGATTTAAAAGCATTTTCAGCATTAGGTACTTATGGCATGTCGATTATTACCGCATTGACAGCACAATCTACTCAAGGGGTGGATGGGGTTTTTCCAATACCAACAGATTTTATTGAAGCGCAATATCACTCTCTCTATAAAGATGTACAAATCGATGCCGTAAAGATGGGGGCGCTTGTTAACACAGAGATTATTCATTGTGTGGCATCATTATTAGAAAAGTTTCCCATTCCTTTTGTTGTTCTAGATACAGTAATGATCGCTAAAGGTGGACATTCTCTCTTAGTGGCCGATGCCGTCAGTGCCATCCGAGATCGTATGTTACCACTGGCAGATATTATTACGCCGAATATTCCAGAAGCCGCAGCGCTTCTAGGATGTGAAGAAGCTGTCACAGAAGAAGAGATGGTTCAACAGGGAGAAGCGTTATTAGGATTGGGACCAAAAGCTGTTTTAATGAAAGGGGGGCATTTAGCATCTGAAATAAGCCCTGATTATCTTGTAACAGCAGAAGGCGTTGAGCGATTTGTCAGTCCACGAGTTCAAACAAAAAATACGCATGGAACGGGTTGTACGTTATCAGCAGCCATTGCGGCGCTCTATCCAAAACATGGTTTAACGGAGAGTGTTCGTTTGGCGAAAGCATATATTGATGGCGCGATTGCGAATGCTGATAAGTTAGAGGTGGGGAAAGGGATTGGTCCGACACATCATTTTTACCGTTGGTGGTAAAGTGCCGGCGGTGTTTTTTTGAAGACTTCGAAAAAAACGAAAAATACTTAAGTATTGTTGAATGTCAGTAGATCATTGGTAGTTTTGATGAAATTTTGATTGTTCAACATGCTACTATTTATAAGTGTATTCTCTTAGGCATCAATGAATGATGTCTGAGAGAATACACTTTTTTATAGTAAAAATAGGCTCAACAGGATCTCTTTTGCTTTCATGATTGTCATGCGATACTCCTTTGGATTTAAAGATCTCTGTATCTTTATTTTGTAGGTACGTAAGAAGAGATGACGCAATAGTGAAGGATGATTTAAAAAGAGTAGGTAAGCTCTCAATGCAAGCCTTTGATTTAATACCGTACTCACTTCAACGTAGTATTGATCGGCGATTTTAAACAAGTCTTGCTACTGTGTTGAATGGTATCATCTCAAAAAGCCGATAAATGGGGGAGAAAAATAATGCAGTATGATTTTAAAGAGAGCACTGCCGAGGTTATCTATAAACTGATGGCATCGAGTATTGTTCCAAGGCCGATTGCTTGGATAACCTCGATATCTCAAGAGGGGGTGGTAAATGCCGCGCCTTTTAGTTTTTTTAATATGATGGGGAGTCACCCTCCTGTAATTGCTGTAGGTATCCAAGCTAATGCCGGAAACTTAAAAGATACCGCTTCTAATATTTTAGAAACCAAAGAATTTGTGGTTAACCTTGTACCCTTTGAGATGGCAGAGTCCATGAATAATAGTAGTTGTTCATTTGCTCCAGAGATTGATGAGTTGGCCTATTTGGGAATAGAGACGATTCCCGCGACGTACAGTAAAGCTCCGCTTATTAAAGGGAGCCCCGTTAAAATGGAATGTGACTTAATGTCGGCGGTTAAGACCGGAGAGGCGCAATATGTCATGATTGGAGAAGTGAAGATTTTTCATATTGAAGAGGAGTATCTTCTAGACTCTGAGTCTGGATATGTAGATACCGAGAAAATGGCATTAATTAGCAGAATGCATGGGCGAGGTTGGTATTCTCAAAATCGAGATCTCTTTTTATTAGAGCGACCAGACTTGTAAGAATGGCTTAGTTTTAGGAGTGCTCTCACTAGCGAAAGATCCTGAGGCATGGAAGGGAGATGCTCAACTATGTGTCGATATAAGGAGGCGAGGCCTCTACTCGGGCATTAGAGGGTAAAATTGTATATAAGATGAATATTCAGATATTTTTAGATCAGCATCGATTTTCAAGGTTGCAATATGGCGTTTTTATTTTCACTTTTTTAATCGCTTTTTTTGATGGGTATGATACGGCTGTTATCGGATATATCGCCCCTAGTTTATTGAGTGAGTGGGAAATAGAGAAAGAGGCGCTCGCACCTGTTTTAAGTGCGGCATTACTAGGGCTTGCGATCGGAGCAATGACATTTGGACCTGTGGCGGATCGATTTGGGCGAAAGCGAGTGCTTATTGTGTCTGTGACGATTTTTTCGCTGGGAACCACGTTGTCTGCATTTGTCAGTAATCTTTTTCAGCTAGAGTTATTGCGCTTTATTACAGGCTTAGGACTCGGTGCTGCAATGCCTAATGCAGTCACTTTAATGTCTGAATATAGTCCTAAGCAGAAACGCTCAATGATTGTGAATACCATGTTTTGTGGGTTTCCGTTAGGCGCTGCATTAGGAGGGTTTATTGCAGCTTATTTAATTCCTCATTACGGATGGCGTTCAACACTGATTTTTGGGGGGATTATTCCTTTGCTATTATCACTATTGATGATTTTCTATCTTCCTGAGTCAGTGCGCTTTTTAGTTCGAAAGGGAGGGCAAACCGCGATCCTTAAGACAAAGTCTATTTTACAAAAAATTGATAAATCTGCAGCATATCAGGAATACTTTACTTTAGATGAAGGGATGGTCGTCGCTGAAAGAAAGGGATTATCGTTAGTGCTCTCTTCTTATTACTGGAAAGGCTCTATTTTTCTCTGGATTGCTTATTTTATGGGATTGGTGATTTTTTATGGGGTCATGAATTGGATGCCAATGTTATTTAAAGAAGCTTCAATGCCAGGGGGGGTGGCTTCTATGGTGACGGGACTATTTGCTCTGGGAGGATTAGGCGCCATTGGAAACGGATGGCTGATGGATCGTTTTAATGGCACGTTATTAATTGCTTTTTTTACTGCTTTAACGGCGGTATCAGTGGCATTTATTGGGGTTTTCACCTCTCTTTCTTTAGCGCTTTTGATGGCGATTATTCTATTTGCCGGAATTGTGATGAATACAGGGCAATCCTCTTTGCCGGCATTAGCTGCTAATTTTTATCCTACGGAAGGTCGAACAACAGGAGTATCTATGATGCTTGGTGTGGGGCGTTTTGGAGGGATTGCGGGTTCTTTTTTAGTTGCCTATTTAATTAAAAAAGATTTGACGATCGAACAAATTTTCTACATTTTAGCATTACCAGCGGTTGTTGCGATGAGTTGTCTGTTACTAAAATTTCGTTGTTACCGATAGCGATTTTAGAAGGGCACTTTGAAAATGGTAGATAAGAAGAGAGCCGTGAAAGAAAGATCGCTTTTGGTGCAGTGAATCTATATTTCATAAAATCGTTGGGAATCCCATGAAATGGATATTAAAATAGATGAAAAGCTCTCTTCTAGACTCTCTTCCCATTCCCATTCCCATTAAGGAAATCCTATGATTTATCGTCTTATGGTCTTCATGGCTATCCCATTTTCTGTTGTCAGTATGAGCTTTGGACAAACTGCCTTGACAGTTGCAGATAAAGAATTGAATAAGAACTATCAAGCGCTCATGAAAAAGTTACCGGCATCAATGAAAGAATCCTTACAAGCCACACAACGGTTATGGATTCGTTATACCGATGAGAATTGTGAGTTTAAAGATACGATAGAGGCACGCCAGTTTGCGGCTTGTAAATTAAGCGAAACATTAAGACGCTCAGGTGAGTTGTCATACTTGTTATCCTCTATGGAGGAAGAGGTTGATCGCCTCAAAGGGGTTTCTGAATTTACAGCGCTTTTAAAAAATGTTTTAACGAATTTAGAATCTATTCCTACTGTGCCGGAGGAGGGGATTTATTGGCCTGGAGGGTCTGCACATACTGTTGTAACACAACTATTGAAACGAATCGGGATGAGGGATGTGGTGAGTCAATATGGCAAACCAATATTTCTGGATGGACCTCATACTCAAACTGTTTTGAATCTTGAGTCTTCGGTGCAATTTGGACACTATGATCCTGCGTTTCTAATCTGGCTTGAACAAAATTTAGATATATTAGTAGCAGATATGGATTTTGTGGATAGTACACGTCCTATGGTGAATCGTTATCTTTTGGCAACGGTCGAGCTCTATCTGTCGAGTTATTATTACTTACTGCATAACTCTGAAATTCGTGATGAGATTTTATTGGAATATATGCTTCAATATCAAGGTAGATCTTTAGATGATCATCATCATGCCGCCTTTTTTGTGCCATCTTTGCGTAAAGAAAATACTCATTGGGATGGGAAAACTAAATCAGAACAATATCTTTGGTATTATCCCGAAGCAACAACGCAGTGGGATTGGATCTTAACAAATTTAAATGAACAGTGGGAATATGTACCTGTGGGATCCTCCATTTTTTTCTGGATTCGTCGATCAATAGATGGAACGGATCAATTATTTTTGGAGTTAATGACAAAGTTTTATCAGGCTTATGATTTAGAAGGATGGCAAAAAATCGAAAACCAAATATTTACTGCACCGAAGACACTTCCAGCTGGGACTATCATATTTTAGTCGATTGAGATTCAACGATAAAGGAGCTCCTATAAGTTTATAGGGCTTATTAAAAGCTGATCAAAAGAGGAGATAAAAGGATAAAAAAGAGATCTAGAATGGTTTTTCAAATCTCTTTTTTTATTCTTGCATAAAGAAAATGTCGTAACACTAACGTCTTCTTCCGCCCTTTACTTGGCGTTCGATGCTTTTGGTCATGCTACTTTTGATTTGTAAGTAGCTATCTAATCGACGCTGAGAGATCAGTCCTTCGGCTATTGCTGCCTGGAATGAACACCCGGGATCATCGCCGTGACTGCAATTACTAAAACGGCAAGGTTCTGTAATAGTTTTAAACTCTGGAAAACCATTATCAATGGCATCGAGAGGAAGGTGCTCGATGTTAAAACTACGAACACCCGGTGAGTCGATAAGGTAACTCTCAGTCATCGGTAAATGGTAGAGTGTTGTGCTAGAAGTTGTATGATTGCCAAGACCTGTTGAGGCATTAATTTTTTGCGTTTGCAGTTCAAGTTCAGGAATGAGCTTATTGGTCAGTGATGATTTACCGACACCTGATTGTCCGACAAAAATTGATGTTTTTCCGGTGAGAAGATGATTTAATTCTGTAATAGAATCGGGATCATATGTTGAAGTATAATGAACTTTTAATCCTAGTTTTTGATAGTCTTGTAAAAAGGCGAGTTCTTTAGAA
>JASLEF010000105.1 GCA_030151245.1 Ignatzschineria sp.
TTAAAACCTGGTTTTGCTGCAACAACTTCAAACGCGTCTAAAGTATCACCAACAGTTTTAGGGATACGGTAAGTAAAGTCTGTATCAAAAGTCATTGAAAACTCCTTAGTTTACAAAGTGATTCGGAAATTGTTTGAGCGGGGTTTACTCCCGTTCTCTTGACAATATCTATAATAGGAGCTTTCCTTCGATAATTCAATGAAAAGACTTATTGAATTATCGAAAGGCTCTTATAGATATTCTTAATCAGCAAACTACTGTTGAGGAGGGCTGTTTTTTACAGGCTCTTCAGTGTTTGGTGCTTCCTTTTGTATTTCTGCAGTCTGATCTTTAAGAGGGGCAGCTATCGCTTCAGGCGCTTGCTCTTTTTGATCGGTAACTTCCGCTGTTTTGGCTTCGGTGTGATCTGCTACTTCTACGGTTGTTGGTGCTTGAACTTCTTCTAATGCCGCACGCTCTTCGGGTTGAATGACCGAATCAGGAATCATTGCGCTAATATCTTGCGTCGATTCTGTTGATACCGCTCTGTCAACATTGGATGGCGTTTCAGTTGAGTGATCCTTTTTTGCCTCATTAGTCACGACTTCTGTTGGCGTTTCTACACTCTTTTCTGAATCCGCTTTATCTACGGAAGAGGTGTTTTCTGCAGCGGGCTTAGGGGTTCGAGGCTTTCTTTCACGAGGCTCTCGTGCTTTTCGCTCTTCACGATGATTCTGAGATCTTTCGTTTGTGCGGTTTTCACTAGCTTCTTGAGACGTCTCTTTACTCTCAGGTGTCGATTCTACCTCTTTTTTCGTTTCTGTCATTTCCACTTTAGGAATGCGAGGACGACCTTTACGAACAGCTCGTTCACGAACCTCTTCGCCCACCTTTACTTCAATGATTTCTTCGCCTTTCTCGTTAGTCACTACGGGTGTTTCGACTTTACGGTTATTATTGCGACGATTTCGCTGACGTGGTGCTCTCTCTTCCGTTTCCGGCGCTTCTACTTGAGGGGTATTTTCATCTACCGGTGTTGGCGCATTATCTTGAGGTTTGCGTGTGTTACGTGTTTTTTCACGAGGATCTTGCTGTTCGCGCTGATCCTGTTGATCATTTTGAGTGTCGCGTGGGCGGCGCTCATGTCGATCGTTATTTCGTGTGTTATCACGGGGCTCTCTTTCTTGCGTAGTTTCTCTACCTTTAGATTCTCTTACTTGAGACTCTTGCTGTTCTTTTGGTTGATGTTCCTGATTTTGGTTTGAGTTTTGATTTTGGCGGTTGTTTCGGCGTTGGTTTTGATTGTTTCTCTCATCGCGATTTTGTTGGTTATTGCGGCGATTATGACGCTGATTACCCTGCTGTTCAGCCTGTGCTCCCGTTTCTTGATTGAAAGCTGCATTCGTATCTATTTCCCGTTCCACCGTCTCAATAGTATTGCGGCTAGGATGATTGTGACGTTGATTACGTTGACGCTGATTTTGATTGCGGGGACGTTGGTTCTGATTGTTTTTTGAACGATTATGGCGTCTTTGATCTTTCGATGAATGACGATTCTCTTTCTGTTTTGTTTCTTTATCCGCATTATTATTGTCAAATAAGTTTTTTACAAAACTAATAAGACTCGCGAAAAGACCTGGAGTTGCCTCTGGTGCTTTCTCTTCTGCTTTTTCAACTGTTTTAGGCGGGGGGGCAATAGGGGAAATTCCAGAAACAACCGGTTTTTCCATGAGTTTTTTGTTCTGAATGACCGCTTGATTGCGAATATCATCAATCGTTAACTCTTCTTTAACGATATGATTTTCACTATCTGAGCCTGTCTCTTCATCGTTGATGCGGTAGCGCGTGATTTTGAAATGAGGTGTTTCAAAGTTAGAGTCTGGAATGACAATCACGCGAACTTTAAGACGAGCCTCAATATCTTCAACGTCTGAGCGTTTTTCATTAAGAAGATATACCGCAACATTCACCGGCACCTGAATGACTAATTCAGAAGTGCGCTCTTTAAGGCACTCTTCCTCAATAATTCGTAAAATGCCCAAAGCGAGGGATTTCGTATCACGGATAGTCCCTTGGCCTTCACATCTTGGGCAAACGATGTGTGATGTTTCATCAAGCGATGGGCGTAAACGTTGACGTGACATCTCTAAAAGCCCAAAGCGTGAAATTTGACCGACTTGAATACGAGCGCGATCGGATGCTAATGCATCATGAAGTGCACTTTCAACTTTACGCTGATTTTTGCTATCGAGCATGTCTATAAAGTCGATAACGATTAAACCACCAAGGTCACGGAGCTTTAATTGACGAGCAATTTCTTCCGCAGCTTCAATGTTCGTATTAAGGGCAGTATCTTCGATATCCGCACCTTTTGTTGAACGACCAGAGTTAATATCAATCGAAACCAATGCTTCTGTATGATCGAATACTAGTGCGCCACCTGATGGAAGGCGAACATTTCGCTCATAAGCCGTTTGAATTTGTGATTCGACTTGGAATCTTGTGAAGAGCGGAATTTGATCTTCATAGAGTTTAATCTTGTCGCCAATTTGCGGCATGATGTTATTAATAAAGACTTCTGCTTCTTTGAAGACAGTCTCATCATCGATTAAGATTTCACCAATATCGCTACGATAGTAGTCGCGAAGTGCTCGAATAATGATGTTGCTCTCTTGGAAGATCAGAAGGGGGGCTGCACGTTTGCCGGCATCTAAAATCGCATCCCAGAGCATGATGAGATAATCTAGATCCCATTGAAGCTCTTCCGCTGTTCTGCCCATACCTGCCGTACGAACAATTAATCCCATCTCATCTGGCACTACAAGTGCTGCCATTGCATCACGAATTTCAGCGCGATTTTTGCCAGAAATTCGGCGTGAAACACCGCCTGCTCTAGGGTTATTCGGCATTAATACTAGATAGCGACCTGCTAGTGAAATAAAGGTTGTTAATGCAGCGCCTTTGTTGCCGCGCTCTTCACGTTCTACTTGAATGATGAGTTCAAGGCCTTCTTCTAATTGATCTTTAATGGCAATCGATTGATCGCTAGCATTTTTAAAGTATTCTCTAGAAATTTCCTTGAAAGGTAAGAAACCGTGACGCTCTGAACCGTAGTCGACAAAGCATGCTTCAAGTGAAGGTTCAATGCGGGTGATTTTACCTTTATAGATATTCGCTTTTTTTTGTTTGGTTGCGACATTTTCAATGTCTAAGTCATATAAGTGTTGTCCATCGACAAGCGCAACTCGCATCTCTTCTTGCTGAGTTGCATTAATTAGCATCCGCTTCATTGTTTCTCCGATAGAGAAATAGAGACGTTAAGGTGCCAGCTGCTTGATGGTTTAATGACCAAAAAGACAAGGGCTTTGAAGATCTCTATTGCTCAAAAGTTATTATTTATTATTTACAAATGCAGATGTAGCCCAAGAGACGATTGTCCAGTGGGCTAGATCAAGCTTACGTTTTAATTTACTAAAATTATTAAACTATCATCCGCGATCTAGTTACCAGCTGATCGGGCGCTCTGTGCCGCAGTGATAATTTGACGGTTTCGCTTAATGAGATCTTCGTTTTTTGTAAAGCTAATAGATTTATTGGCCATCTGCTCAGCGGCTGCATAATTCTTTTGATGAAGACGAATCTGTGCTAAATCGTACCAGATACTCGCATTTCTAGGTTCTAAGCGAACGGCTCTTTCAAGAGAGCTTGCTGCTTTGTCTAGGCGGTTTTCTTGTACGGCTTTGCGCGCGTCATCAAGGAGAACTTTGACAGCATTACCACCTGACGGTGCAGGTGCAGGAGGAGGCGTTTGCGTTGCAGGTGCTGTTTGAGTAGGGGGAGTTGCTGTCGCTACAGGGAATCCTTGTGAGGAAGGCTGTGAAGGTTTCACAGTGGCAGGGGCTTGCGCTACTGGCGAAGGATTGTTCGCAGCAGGCCATTGCTCATTTGCCGAGTTTGTAGGGAAGACAGGTGCTCCACCTGGATTTTGTTGGGGTTGATTTCCCAAGAATCCTACCTCATTACTTTGAGGTGCTTGAACAGGAGTTGTATCTTGTAACGCATAAGCTTTAGTAGCCCCTTCATTAGAGAATGCTGGCTGGTATGGTTGACCGTCGATAGGGCGTACACGAGCACCTTGTGGGGCAGTATTCGCACAAGCGGTTAAAACTAAAAGGCTTATTAAAAAAATGGTATTTCTTTTCACGAAAATATCCTTAAACAAATTCTGTTGCATGATGAATCATCAATGCATAAATAGATGCTCTAATTTATCATAGATTAATTGAGTAATACAGTAGGAGTTATTATCAAGTTATTCGAAAATAAATCCACCAGATTCCGGTGTTGCTGGCAAGTAATAACACTCACTATGGTAGGTTGGTTGATATCCTTTAATAAAGGGTAGTGTCCGAACCTTAGTATCTTCACATTTATTGGCTGGTGGAAGAAGTCCTGTTGAGAGATCGACTGCGACATCAATGATGTCATGAGGCTTTTCCTGAGAGATACTCTCTAACGGAAGATTCTTCATAGCATTCGCCCAAATAGGAAGTGCGCCGCGGGTTCCGGTTAGGCGATTGATCGGTTTGTTATCATCGCGCCCAACCCACGTCACTGCCGTATAGTTGCCGGTAAAGCCTGCAAACCAGCTATCACGATAGTCGTTTGTTGTTCCTGTTTTAGCGGCCATACGAATATTACCAATACTACTACGTACAGATCCGGCTGTTCCTTGATTCACCACATCAATCATTGCTTGAGTAATTAAATAGTTCGGGCCAGGTTCTACTGCTTGGATTGGATCAACTTCTGCTTGGGCTAATAATTTACTATTACTGTCAGTGACTTCTCGAATGGCGCGTAATGGTGTGTAATAACCCGAGTTTGCGATGGTGGAGTATATTTGAGCAACCTCTAAAGGCGGGAGATCAACAGATCCTAATAAGGATGCCGGAACTGCCGGTAAGTTGTATTTTACAGGATTGACGCCTAGACGATAGAGTGTATCGATGACATTTTCTAAACCTATATCCATTCCTACACGAATAACGGGCAAGTTATAAGATTTTGCAAGGGCTGTAATTAATGGGACCCAGCCATGGAGTCTTCTGTCGTAGTTGTTAGGCTCCCAGTTTTTCCCCCCAATGCGTAAACTGATTTTTTCAGCATCATCTAAAGGCGTTGCTAATGAGTAACGGCTAGGCTCTTCCAGTGCGCGTAAATAGACGAAGGGCTTTACGAGAGAGCCGATCGGACGATTGGTATTTAGTGCGCGGTTAAATCCGGCTTGTCTGACATTTCTATCCCCGACGATTGCGGAGATTTCACCTGTGTTATTTTTAGCAATGACGATCGCTCCTTGTAGAATTGGCTCTTTCATTCCTCGATCTTTCTCGATCTGTGTTAATGATGAGATGACCGACTTTTCAGCATAATCCTGTGCAATAGGGTCGAGAGTTGTGAAGATACGGAGTCCGCCAGAATTCAGTTGTTCTGCACTGTATTGCGTTTTTAATTGCTTATGAACAAGCTCAATGAATGCCGGGAACTTAGTATTTGCGGGGGGGGGCGTTTCTAAAATACGTAAAGGCTCTGCTTTAACAATTTCCGCATCTTCCGCACTAAGAAGGTTTTGATCAACGAGAACATCAATAATTAAATTACGACGTTTAATCGCAATTTCAGGATTACGGCGCGGATTATAACGGCTTGGACTTGGAATGACCGCGACAAGTGTTGCAATCTCACCAATAGAGAGCTCATTGATAGGTTTTCCAAAAAAGAACTCCGAAGCTAAACCAAATCCATGAATTGCACGATCTCCATCTTGTGAGAGATAGATCTCGTTGATATAAGCCTCTAAAATCTCATCTTTCTCAAAGCGCCAGTCAAGAACAATAGAGTAAAACATCTCTTGGATTTTACGCTTGATGGTTTTGTCGGGTGTTAGAAAGTAGTTTTTAGTAAGCTGCTGTGTGAGGGTTGATCCCCCTTGAACATTGCCGCCCGCTCTAAAATTCGTGACAATTGCACGCATAATGCCTTTTGGGTTAATTCCAAAGTGTTGGTAGTAGGCGCGATCCTCCATGGCTAAGAGGGTATCGATGAGCATGGGGGGGATTTCTTCCCGTTTTAGCAGGATACGGTCTTCATTGTGGGTCGGATAAATCGAGGCAATGAGAAGTGGTTCAATGCGTGTTAAAGAGATCTCCTCGCCATTCGAGATATCTATGATGCTAGTGATTTTATTTTTATTGAAAGCTACTTTAAAGGTCTTTGACGATTCTGTGCCATCACTATAAGTAAAAGGTCTTGTATGGATGCTGATCGTATTATTGGCGGTATCGTGATAGTACGTTCCTGGTTGTGAAAGCGCTTTTGACGGGCGATAAATAATCCACTCCAGCTCTTGTAGCATATCTTTAGGCTTTAAATCTTGTCCTACAAATAGCTCTAGCGGTCTAGCATAAACTCGGGCAGGCAATGCCCATTGTCTATTTGTAAACTCGGGTGTGACTTCTTGGTCGGCTTTAATAATAAAGTAACCAAAAATAGGTAACGTAATGAGAGCGGCAATGATGATGATAGAAATCACCAAACGCATAAGGTATGCGATTGCACGATTGACTCGTTCACCAACGGTGAGTTGTTTCTTTTTTTCTTTCATAAGGGGCAATACGACCATCTGAGAAGTGAAGCGCGGAAGAAGCAATGATAGATATCAATTTTCTATGCGCTTTATATGTATACGAGAAACTATAAAATCTATTGGGTGGAGATGAATATTCCACAGCAATTTCGCATTATATAAGATAGTTACCCCAATGAAAAATATAGTTTCCTTTACTTTCAGTAGTAGCATTTTTAAAAAGATCGGTATAATCTAGAGCAATAAATGAGCCTATAACAGTATATTGATCCATTAGAGGTAATATTAAAGCAATGGCTGAAGAAGGAAGTAGGAAAGGCGAATCTTGGTTGCAACGACTGGGGTTCGATAAAAATAGAGATATCAGTATTGAGAAACTAATCCAAGATTGTGAGGAAGCAAGAGCACAAGGATTAATAAGTGATGATTCAGCGGAAATGGTGCGCGCAATTATTGCAAGCTCAGATCTAATTGTGCGAGATATTATGGTTCCTCGTGCAAAGATGACGACCATTTCAATTGATGATGCGCCAGAAGATATTTTAAAGCGAATTATTGCATCAGGACATTCGCGTTTTCCGGTGCTTTCAGAAAATCATGAAGAGATTGTGGGCATCTTGCTTTCAAAAGATCTATTGCCCTATGTTGGGGAGAAAACTTTAGATATTAAACCGCTCATTAGACCGGTAGAGTATGTGCCTGAAGGAAAATTTGTGACAGCGCTAATCAACGACTTTCGTAATAAGCGTAAGCATCTAGCATTAGTGGTTGATGAGTATGGTTCTGTATCGGGATTGATCACAATAGAAGATCTGTTAGAGCAGATTGTGGGCGATATTGATGATGAGCATGATCGTAAAGAAGAGCCTAAAGAGCTTGTTAAAGTTGTCGGTGAAAATCTTTTCGTGGTGAATGCGCTGATTCCACTGGAAGAATTTAATGAATATTTTGAACGTGATTTTGCCGAGGATGATGTGGAAACATTGAGCGGTTTAATCATGAAGAATGCTGGAAGTTTGCCGGCTGAAGAGGATATTGTCGAGATTGATGATATGCGTTTTAAGGTTTTGCCGTTTACGGGTAACTATCTGCAAAGTGTGGAGCTCTCCTTTAAGCATGAGTAATTATTCAACAATGCTTGATTTGGGTTTGACAGAAATGGAATCATGATCTAATATAGCAATCCTTAATTCCTCGATAGCTCAGTTGGTAGTAGCACTTGACTGTTAATCAAGGGGTCCCTGGTTCGAGCCCAGGTCGAGGAGCCAAATTAAGAAGCCTGAATCTAATGAAAAGATTCGGGCTTTTTGTTTTTGGATTGTTTTTAACTGTTGAATAAGGATTGGTTGTCGAGTGACGGTCGGCGATCACGCAGCTTATGAAGAAATATATACGGTTCTTATGCCTTCTCTCTTTTTTGATGATGATTTTTCCGGTATCGGCTAATGATAAGCGAGAGATTAAGATTTTAAGGCTAACGCCCTCCGCGTTAGATCGGGCTATTAGTGATCATCTTTGTGTTAGTTACGAGGTTATTCATCCTTACCATCGCTGTAAAGAAGTTTATCTTGAGCAAGGAGAGCTCTCTCGTAAAGAGCGCGCGGAGTATGATTTTATTATTACGTCTGAGCAGTTCTTTAATGAGGCACTCAAACAGGACTTCCAGTTAGTCTTGCCACTGTATCATCAAGCATTTACTGTGGTAACGCGTGATATTGATCAGGAAAATTTGTTTAAGTCTGGGCAAAAGTATGGTGTTCTGCAGCAAAATGTACAAGAGAGTGTGTTGGCAGATGTATTGAAGGCGATGAATGTTGATATTAATAAGTTGTCGTTAAAGCATTTGGATTCACAGGCGTTGATTGATCATTTTTGTAGTTTTGATATTAATGTCGCATTTGTGACGGGCGCACATCCTAGTAAAATAGTTCGGCAACTCAATACATTATGTGATGGTGAGCCTATCTCAATCGTACAAAATCTTCCTAAAAACTTTTTTCAAAGACATCGTTATTTTTATCAAACTCATGTTCCTAAAGAGTTGTATTGGCGATTGTCGAGTGATATTGAGACTTTGAGCGTGCGTTATTTACTGGCGGTCAATCAATCTATGGATGAGGAAGATTTAGATGAGTTGATGGATAGTTTTATTAGAGAGCTGGAATACAATCGCAGTTTACCTATTACAGAAGCATCTATTTTGCTGAATTATAATAATCTGCAAACACCTCTCAATGAGGTAGGGGATGAGCTCATGGAAGAGTTGCAAGAAGAGCAAGACTTACAGCAATTAGAGTTGCTTGATGGCGCTGAGCTAGAAGCGGTCGCTTTTTAAACGGCGCCTCTAGCAATAGAGTCTATTATTGGGGATCTAAAAACTGTGTAATTGTCGTTAGAACGTCGGTCGTATAGTTGGACGCTTCCACATCAAATGTTAGGAGATTCTCTTCTCGGCGTAGCCATGTCCGTTGTCTTTTGGCATACTGTCTTGTAGCAATAATTGCTAGTTCTATCGCTTCCTCAAGGGTGGTTTTATTTTCAAGATAATTCCAGATTTGACGATAGCCAACGGCTCTCATAGATGGATAATCAAGGTTCAGCTCAGGAAATTGTTGGCGTAAATTAAAAACTTCTTCCACGAGCCCTGCATGGATCATTTTTTGGTAACGATTTGCGATCTGAGCATTGCGGCGCTTTTCATTGTTGTTTGCTAAGGCTAACTTGATGAAAGGATATTTTAATCCAGATTGTTTTGGAAGGGACCAATAGTAGGTGAGAGGATTTCCTGTTTCGAGAAAGACGCTTAAAGCTCGTAAAACTCGTTGGGAATCGTTAGGATTTAATCTTGTGCCACTTTCTGGGTCGACCTTGAGTAATTCCGCATGTAATGCCGGCGATCCTTCTGTTTCTAGACGATGATTAAGTGTTTCTAAAATGGTATTGTTTACTGCCGGAATTGGAGAGATTCCTTCTAATAGGGATTGAAAATAGAGAAAAGTACCACCGACTAATAAGGGGGTTTTACCGGCATTAAAGCTCTCTTCGATGGCTTCAAGGGCATCTTGTCGAAATTCAGCTGTAGAATAACGCGCTGTCGGTTCACAGATATCGATCAGCTTATGAGGATATTTTTCAAGAGTTTTGGCATCAGGTTTTGCGGTACCAAGATCCATATGACGATAGATCATTGCTGAATCTACGGAGATAATCTGAATGGGTAACTCATCAGCTATTCGCATTGCCATCTCAGTTTTTCCTGTGGCAGTGGGGCCCATTAAACAAATCACTCTCTTATTCATGTAAAATCCCTTATGATAACGACACAAATTTTATGAAAGGATAGTATAACGTAATGAGCCGATATTGGACGAGCCTCGAAGATCTTTATTCTGAAAAATTATTGACCGAAAGCGCGGAAATTGAGACGGTTGCAAACGAGTTTCAAATTAAGGTCAGTCCAACGATGCAGGGGCAGATGAACCTGCATGATGGGCAGAATTATGATGCGCTTAAGCGCCAATTTGTACCGTCAGCATTAGAGGCAAATATATTGCCTAGCGAGTTAGATGATCCGATTGGTGATCGGCGATTTACACCAGTACCAGGAGTGGTACATCGTTACGAAGATCGTGCTTTATTGAAAATTACGCAGCTCTGTGAGGTTTATTGCCGTTTCTGTTTTCGTAAAGAGATGATAGGGCAAAAGGGAGAGACTTTATCAAAGTCTGATCTAGAGTTGGCTCTGGATTATTTCAAAGCGCATACAGAGCTCTGGGAGGTGATTTTAACGGGAGGAGATCCGCTTGTTCTATCGGCAAGACGTTTGGCGGATGCCTTAAATGGGTTAGTGGAGATATCGCATATTAAGAGTATCCGTATCCACACGAGAATTCCGGTCATATCGCCAGAAAAAATCACAGATGAGTTGTTAGACCTGTTGGAGAGTGTTGTTGATCGTGGAAAGGCATTAACGATTGTTCTTCATGCTAATCATGCCGCAGAGTTTTCTATCGCAGCTAAAAAATCATTATTGGCACTTCGTAAGCGTGGGGTACTTTTAATTTCACAATCGGTATTATTGAAAGGAGTGAATGATTCGTTACCTGCCTTGACGGCGTTAATGCGAGCATTTATTGAAAATGGCGTAAAGCCTTACTATTTACATCAGATGGATCTAGCTCGTGGAACTAGTCATTTTGTTGTGGAAAATGAACGGGGTATAGCGTTAGTGAATGCGCTTCGTGAGTCTGTATCCGGTATTTGCGTTCCTCGTCTGATTATCGAGATTCCCGAAGGAGAAGGGAAGCGTGTACTTGCCTAGTTAACCTTATTTTAGATTCCAAAAAAGTCGCATCTTTATCGGTGCGACTTTTAGGATTTTTTCTCTCTATTTTTATATCTCCAGCAAAATTTGATGTGCTGTTTGAGGGAGCTTATTCCAAGGCCAGAGTAGTGAGAATTTCGTGCCTCCATATTGACGCCATAACATGGCAGAGCGAATGCCGGCAAGGAGCATGGTGCGGATTTCATTGGTAACATGCGGTTGACTTAAGACCGATTGTTCGCCACGAACCATGATTCTTGGTGAGAGTTTGCTTAATGTTTGCGTGTAAAGATCCGCAAGAGCGGCAATGATATTTTCATGGGTCATGTCAAAATGTTGTAAGCGTGTTGAGATAGACTCTAGACCGCTCGATAGAATGGTTAAAGTCTCTGGAGCATTGCTTAAACTTTTTTCTAAAGAGATCAGTGAGTAAAAGTAGATCTTTGCGGGACCAGGGACATTTTTGAGTCCTTGAGAAAAGGCTTGTAATCCTGGTTTGATATTATCGATGCCATCATAGACATCTTGGATATTTTCAGGAGACATCGTAAAAATACTATGAAGAAGAGGATTGCGCTCTTCATTGGGAATAGAGCCGACTGTGGCAAGTCGGTTCACTAACATTGCGGATTGTAATATTGCGGAAAGTGCAATCACCTGATTTCTATCCATTGCTTCCTATCTTTGTAAATTCATAATGTGAGAGTAGTTGCTGAAATCATAGCAGAGAGCGATTTTCTGTACAAATCTCTTCATAGGGTTATGTTTGTGAGTTTTTTTAGTGAGATATTAAAAAAGGCTCGCAGAGATATTAATGCAAAGACCTAAGATGGCCATATTGAAAATAAAAGAGACGATCGATTGTAGTAGTACGGCGCGTCTCATGGGGGATGAGCCGACTTCTACGTCCGCAGTTTGTGACGCAACGGCAATTGTAAAAGAGAAATACATGAAATCTGAATAGTTTGGGTCAGAAATTTTATCGGGAAACATTAGCCCAGGTGTTTTATTCGACGGACTATTGTAATAAAGATGCGCGTAATGCATCGTATATCCCATGGGTAATAGTAGCCAAGAAGAGATGAGTGTCGATGCGGTGAGTCCATATTGGAGAAACATCGTATGATCTGAGGAGCTATCATGCCCTCCTAATCCAAAGAAAAGAACCAGCAAGCTCGCGATACACCCTGTTAATAAGAAGAATATCACCATTTTTGCACTTTCGTCTTCATCCTTGGTAAAGCTACGGAGATCCTTGTTGCGATTGCGAATAATTTTTTCGGTCAAAAAGAGCAGATAAGCCCAAGAAAAAGCATTCCAGCTGATAATAAAGCTCAGTAAAGGATGATAAACCGGAAGTAGGTAGATAAAGACGATAATCGCCGCAATTAAGGAGACGAAGAATCGTGCTCGTGCATGAAAGAGCTTAAATGGCATATGAAGAAATTCACCTGATAGAACGATAATAAGTAAAAATTATTGAAGAAATATTAATTGTATCAGGATTGGTAAAGAGATCTATTGACTGAAGAGGGTTTTATGGAAGATTGTTCCGGAGTAGAATTTGGAAGCATGAAAACTTTCAATGATATAGATAGCAAAAAGCCCGTCACTTTCGTAACGGGCTTCTTATGTAGTGGTGCCTAGGGCCGGAATTTGTACTAAGGGTATATTATATTACACTATATTAATGATATTAAGATAAGATCAATATGTTAAATGGTGTGGTTTATTATATGATTGCGTGACAAATATAGCGACGGCAAAAAAGCATTTTTAATGATTAACCTGATATATTGTATAGATAAATATAGTGAGTATGGTATTTGTTGGGTTGTCTCTAGGGATTTATTATTTAAGGTGTTTTTTTGAATACAGATATTATCCAATTAGTTGAAGTTATTCGAGTTATGGAGCAAGGACTCTCTAATCCATTTTTGTGTAAAGCCGAAAATGGTGATGAATACATAGTAAAAGGGGAAGTTTCTGGGCGTAAGAGTCAAATTTCAGAATGGATTTGTGGCAATTTAGCAAAAATATTAGAGTTGCCCATAGCCGAGTTTTCATTTGTTGAAATTCCTGAAGCTCTTTGGGAAGAGCTTCCTCCTTTATTGAAACCGATTGGACGAGGAATTGCTTTTGGATCTAAGAAAGAAAAGTCCGTAAATTGGTTTGAAGGATTTTCCGCAGATGCAGTACCTATAGAATTACAGCAAAAAATTATAGCATTTGATCTTTGGATTAAGAATATGGATCGTAGTATTGGTAACCCTAATTTATTGTATCAAGCGAAAAGAAAGGAGCTTGTGATTATAGATCATAATAACGCTTTTGATAGTGATTTTGATAACCGAGATTTTTTAGATACTCATGTGTTTAAAGGTTCTTTTTCAGCTATTTATAGTGATATGATGAATAGATCTAAGATAGAAAAAGATTTTAATAATGCATTAGCTCATCTCGATGAGATATGTAATAATTTACCGTCGTCTTGGCAATGGGTGAATTATGAGGAAGATTTGCCAGCTAATTATGATTATAGATTTATGTGTAGTACGCTTGAGCGTTTAAATATACCGGATGAGTTGTGGAGGATAAAATGAGTAATAAAGTAGCCTTACGTTATTCTGTAATTCAATTTATGCCTTATCTTGAAACTGGTGAGTTTGCGAATATAGGTATTATTGTAATGTGTCCTAAGACGGGGTATTTTAATTATAAAATTACAACTAAATATGGGAGAGTAACTCAGTTTTTCCCAAATTTACAGGCTAAACAATACAAGGAAAGTGTTGCTTTTTTTGAAAAGGAGTTGAGATTTATTAAGAATACATTTCTTAACAATTACTTTGATGGAGAACAGGCTAGAAGTATATTTGATGCACTTACTCGAGATAGAGAGACTATAATTCGTACAAGTGATATAGGGGTCCGAATGGTTTCAAATGAAGCTGAAGCGTTAGGACAACTATTTGATTACTATGTTGCCCAGAGTTTTACAAAGAATAGCAGTGAAAGTATTTTAACTGAAAGAGTAACTAGAATGATTCAAACATTTGAGTTAAATCGACCCTTTGGACTTGAGAAAATTGGTAATGAGGATTTTCATGCAACTTTTCCGCTAGTGCAAAAAAATGATCAAGCTCGCCCTGGTAAGATTATCAAACCTATTTATTTTGGACATGACGATACTAATCGAATTTATGAAAAATCAGATAGTTGGATAATTCGTATCAATCGTTTACGTGAATTCGGTTTTTTGAATTCTAATACACAAATTTTATTTGCTTATGAAAGTCCTAAAATTGCAAGTTCTTCACAGAAAAAAGCATTAGCTAGAGTATTAGATGATATTAATAATAATGATATCCAAGCTGTGGATTATAAGGATAAGCAGAGTATTAAATCTTTTTCTATTTAATCAACAGTAAATTTTTATTTAAATTAAAACGGCATTGTTGTATTAGCAATGTCGTTTAATTTTATATGCGTGTTGGTAAACAGGGTGGGGCATATCTTGTTAATCCTGCAGAGCTTGATGAGCCGAGATTCTTTCCTGATGTACTGATCCAAAAGAACTACGATCCGACACAAACAATCTACGGTAAGCCTGATTATCTTTCAGCAATGCCATCTATCAGCCTAAACCAAAATGCGACGGCTTTCCGGATACGCTATTACCGAAATGGTTCACATGCTGGATTCATTTTGTCAGTGAATGGCAAGATTAGCGATGATCTCTTTAATGAAATAAAAAAAGCATTGAAACAATCAAAAGGTGATGGGAACTTTCAAAACCTGCTCATTAATATGCCGGAAGGTAATAAGGAGAGCGTGCAATTAATCCCAATAGCAGATATTGGCGCTAAAGATGAGTTTAATCTAATTAAGCGAGCGACAGATCGT
>JASLEF010000136.1 GCA_030151245.1 Ignatzschineria sp.
GCGTTTAGCGATTCCATCTTTTCCTCCAAGCTTAGATCTCAGCTCACGCTCTTGTCGGCACTTGGGGCAATCTGGAATAGCTCGACTTTCTAATCCTCGCTTTATTGAACTGATATATTCGCCATGCTTTTCACATGTTTCGGTCGTATCGATTACCCAATCATTGGTAACAACTTCATTGATTGGCATTGGCTTGTTTAAAAACTGTTGAATTTGTTTCATGATCTTCCCCCTATTTCCGCATATGTTCAGGAATAACCGGTGCGCCGTAATCTTGACTGTTAAAGTCATTAACCGCAGGCGTACTTATTGCACCACTCCAATTAACATTAAAACCACCCCAGCCTCGGTCAATACAAGTTCTAATAACTTGTTCCAATGTGTAATTTGCTTTTTTCGCCTGTTTTTCTAAACCTTCCACTGCTGACAGCGTCAAAGGCAAACGCTTGGCTTTTCTTAAAACAAGAAAATCTTTAGCAAGTTGCTCATCAATATTTCGTTCTAGCAATAGCTTCAGATCAGCAGGCGCTCTATTATGTTTAGAGTCACTTGTAGAAGAGTCTTTTGTAGAAGAGTCTTTGTTACGACATTTTGTCGTACCCCCTCCCGCCATTTTGTCGTACCCCTCTACGTCATTTTGTCGTACCCCCCTATGACATTTTGTCGTACCCTCTTTTAAGGCTTGGGGCGGTATATTGACATCAGCTACATATTCGGTAAGATCATCGAATAGCTGCGTGGGCTTAATGAAATAAAAGGTTCCTTTAACTCCCTTTTTTTCATATGAGACATGTGAGTCAAATACTTTAGCTTTACGCAGCTTCTCAAATATTCTTTGGATCGTTCTTAGTGATCCTATTATCGGAACGAACTCTCTTAACTGAGTCTGATTTACCCAGACAAATCGCTCTCCATCTATCAACACACTTTCAACAGATGCTGAGGCATACATATCTTTTATGACGCTCATAACCAGAGCGTCATTGTTATCGAGACCATGCTCAATAAGCTTATGTTGCTGAAAGCCATGTATTGTGAATTTCAATCTACTCATTTGATTTCCTTTGCAAGCTTCTTAAGCGCTCGTAATAATCAACCCAAATTTCTTCTTTGGGTATGCCCGTTACTGCTTCAATAATTTCAGCATGTGCAATTGGAGGGACCTTTAATCCTCTTGATTTCCAATGGAGCACTGCAGGGCGGGTAATTCCTAATGCAATTGATAACTTTTCAGCACCACCAGCTTTTTCAATTATTTCTTCTATCGACACCATCATAATCCCTATGTAACACTAAGTTTTCGATATTGTTACCTATGTAATATTTCAAGTCAACTCTGTTATTGTATTTGTTACATTTGTATATTGAATTTAGTTACACTTGTAACTAGCATTAAAGGTAAGTAGTATCGAACAACCAAAATGGGAAAAGGCTTAATATGCTAAAAGAGAGACTCAAAGAAGCTAGAAAAAGAATGGGAATTTCCAGAGAAAAACTAGCGGAATTAGCAGGAGTATCGACATCAACAATTACCTTTTTAGAAAATGGAAGAAATGATGGCTCTAAATTTCTAGTTGAAATAGCTAGAGTATTAGGTGTAACAGCCGAATGGCTCATGTATGGGATAGATTCGAATACACCGACTACAGCAGAAGTGAGACCTATGCCCAATACCACTCCTACAACACAAACAAATGAAGGTTCATTTGTTCCTGTTATCTCATGGGTAACTGCTGGTAATTTTCATAGTGTAGAAACATTGCCGGCTGATGAGCTAATCAAATGGGTTCCATGCCCCGTAGCTCATAGCGAAAATACATTTGCGCTAAGAGTTGTTGGCGTCAGCATGGAAAATCCAAATGGAAAACCATCCTTTGAAGATGGCGACATTATCTATGTCGATCCTGATCGAGTACCTGAAAATAAATCTCTAGTTGTCGTAACTCTAGAAGGAAGTTCTTCTGCTACATTTAAACAATTAGTGATAGAAACGGATGGTATGTATATCCAACCATTAAATCCAAACTGGCATGAGAAAGTTATTAAGATCAACGGTAATGCCGTGATTAATGGTGTTGTTATTGGAAAATGGACGGATGTTTAGTTATTTAAAGGAACTTTTATGAAAAAACTAAATAACAAGCTCTAATATGTCGCTGAAAATTAATTTTATGGGAGTAATCACTCGTTAATGGACTAGAAAATTCTTATCAAAGGAGATTTTATGAAAAAAATATACATGCCCATCCTAAAAGGTAAATCAGGTGAGTTTACTGCTTTAAAAAACCTATCAAGTACAGTCAAAAAAAATATAATCCCTCTTATTGAAGTTGACCCTGTTGATATCGATATAGATACTGGTTTTGCAAAGAAAAGCTATAATAATCACCTTGATGGATATTTCAAAAAATTCACAGAAATAGGAGAAGATGTATCACATTATCTAATTGATGCAAATTTGATAGATGAGGAGCATATTTCTTCTGAAGACATTGATCCTCTAGAGAATATTCTATCTCAATTAACAGAAAATAAAATAAAAGCTATCCCTGTTATCAATCTATACTGCCAACAATGGTACCGCTCTTCTATCAAAAAAAATATAAACCATTCCCTCGGACTTAGAGTCACTCCATTAGACTTACTAGCTCCTGATGATATCAATAACCTATTGAGAGAACTAGAAGTAACTAAAGCAGAGACTTACCTAATTATAGATTTTGAGTATGTTGATGATGAAAGTAATCATATCAAAAATATACATAAAGCAATCAAGGCCATTCAGGACTTAAGCGAATGGAAAGATGTTGTCCTTGCAGCGGGATCATTCCCTACAGACATGAGCGGTATAGACAGAGGAATATCAAGCGTCACCCGAATTGAATGGAGGGCTTGGTGCAATTTAATCCAACAACCAAATCTTGGTCGTAATTTTATTTTCGCCGACTATGCTGTACAGCATCCAGAATTTAGAAGATTAGAAGTTGATCCTAGATTCATATCAATGACTGCAAGCATCAGATATACAGGACAAGAAGACTTCATTATTATTAAAGGAAAAAACGTTAGACAACATGGGTATGAACAGTTTGGCGACCACTCTCAAGTGTTAGTTAAACACCCTGCATATAGTGGAAAAGATTTCTCTGATGGGGATTCCCAAATACATGTATATGCCGAAAAAAGAGATTTAGGCGAATCCAAAGGATTTGGCAATGCAACAACATGGAGATGGATTAGTACAAATCACCATATTACATTAGTTGTTAATCAACTCTCCAGTTAACTCTTGATTTCAAAGTAGACCTAACTATATCTTGCAGTTCTTCTAAAGTTAATACTTCAGTAAGCCTTTCCCACAAAGCGGGCCTAGGCTTACTTTTAACTCCTTTTAAAGCATTCTTACTTTCTAAAATAACAAGAAGCTCATCCCTCCATAAAAACTGAGCTAGCGCCAAAGGTTCAAATGTATCATTTCTAGAATCCTCTCTAATACATTCTATTGCAACATCACCATCAATCATAGATACAACTTTTATCCCCCACCAATCAGGAAGCATATCTTTCGCATTTTCGTAATGAGACTCATCCACAACGAGCGTAACTTTATCCATAACTTTAGAGTAAAAAAATATTTGATCAGGTAAACGGCTTAAATTATCTTTTTTACTTTTAATTTCATAGCCATGAATAATCCCATTTATCACAACAATATCTGCCCTACTAACGCCCTGACAAATATTAAGCTCATCTATAACCAAGGTGCCAGGGTCGTTATGGTAATGAGATAGCAGATTATTGTGTAGGGCATCCCTAACATCTTTATCTCTCATAAATCACCTCTATATGTAATGTGTCACAGTTGCACAAATATACATATAATATATAAAAATTCAAACGTGACATGAAATTTATAAAATAAACATTCATTTTTCAAATGAAAGACAACCGCCAACCGGCGGTTTTTTTATGCTCTAAATAAAATAAGTTACATAAGTATTGTTTTAA
>JASLEF010000153.1 GCA_030151245.1 Ignatzschineria sp.
TCATAAGAAATATAACTAAAAGCTAAAAAGGGTTTTTATGTTTGAGAATTTAAGTGATCGTTTACGACAAACGATGCGCTCGCTGCGTGGGCAAGCGAGATTAACAGAGAGCAATATTCAGGATGCGCTTCGTGAAGTCCGAATGGCGCTTTTAGAGGCAGACGTTGCCCTTCCAGTTGTTCGGGAATTTATTAATCAGGTCAAAGAGCGTGCTGTTGGACGTGAAGTGATTGATAGCCTGAATCCCGGGCAAGTCTTTATTAAAGTGGTTCATGAAGAGCTCATCAAAATTATGGGTGAGAGTAATGAATCGTTAAATCTTCGTGTGCAGCCACCAGCCATTATTTTGATGGCAGGGTTACAAGGGGCGGGTAAAACAACAAGTGTTGGTAAATTAGCCCGATTCTTAAAAGAGCGCGAGAAGAAAAAGGTTGCGGTAGTAAGTGCGGACGTTTATCGTCCTGCGGCAATCGAGCAGCTAAAAACGGTTGCAGGGCAAGTTGGGGCAGAATTTATTCCTTCCTCTGCCACTGAAAAACCCCAAGATATTGCACGTAAAGCGATCGAAAGTGCAAAATTGATGAATGCGGATGTTCTGATTGTGGATACCGCAGGACGTTTGCATATCGATGAAGAGCTCATGGGCGAGATTAAAGAGGTTCATGCGGTATTGAATCCGATTGAAACGCTCTTTGTTGTCGATAGTATGACGGGGCAAGATGCGGCAAATACTGCGAAAGCGTTCAATGATGCGCTCCCATTAACCGGGGTCATCCTCACAAAAATTGATGGGGATGCGCGTGGTGGTGCGGCGCTCTCGATTCGCCATTTTACGCAAAAACCTATTAAATTCCTCGGGGTCGGGGAGAAGCTTGAAGCACTTGAGCCATTCCATCCGGATCGCTTAGCATCTCGAATTCTCGATATGGGAGATGTCTTATCTCTCGTTGAAGAGATGGAATCAAAAGTTGATCGTGCTGAAGCGGAGCGTATTACCAATAAGTTTAAGAAAGGGGAAGGCCTTGATTTAAACGATTTTAAAGCACAGATGGAGCAGATGCTCAATATGGGCGGTATCAATACGTTACTGACAAAATTGCCGGGAATGGGAGATATCGCAGAGAAAGCAAAGGGTAAAGTCGATGATAAGATTTTCGTACGTAAGATTGCGATTATCAATTCTATGACGCCAGCAGAAAGAGCGGATCATAAGCTGATTAAGGCGCCGCGCCGCAAACGTATTGCCGATGGTTCGGGAGTGAATATTCAAGATGTTCATAAACTCTTAAAAGAGTTCGATCAAATGCAACGTATGATGAAGCAGTTTAAGGGCGGTGGCGTTCGTAAAATGATGAGTGCTTTGAAAGGAAAAATGCCTCGTCGTTAATTGGGGAATTGAATTTTTATAGAGAAGAGAGAAATGTGATGGTGCATTTCTCTTTTTTTATCTGCTAATATTCTTTCTCGTCAGAATTGGTTTTAAAAGTCTTTTGTGATAGAGCAAGGAGAGGTTATCTCGTAGTTTCGATGTCGGCATGGCTGTGAGAACTGTTTGCTATTGGCGAGAGATTGGTGAAAGTGCTCAACTACTTTCGCAAGCAGTACTTTATTGTTCAAAGGTTTTAATGCAATATTCGATGTTCATTACGGCTTAAGTGGATGCGTAAACTAGCTGGCACGAGATTAGTAAAAGGCTGCAAGCATTCTTCCCCGCCGCACGTCAGCTTTCACAAAATGATGTAAACCAAATACTTTCAAGCTAGTTTTATCAAAAAGCATGATGAAAGTTTCTCCGACACAGTGAGAATTATCAGCATACAACCTAATAATTCGTTATGCTTGCCGATAACAAGCAATACTAAAAACTATGGGATTATTTGTTATTTTATAGTCCCCTATTCATGAATAAAATAGTCTATAAAGAGGATTCATCATGAGTGAGTTTCAATCTCAAGGAAGACCGCCGCAGCTTGATGGGCAGGCGATTTCTAATTATCCATCATCAAGCATCGATAATGCACTTTTGACCAAAACATTAGCGGATGCGCTCAATAATGCTACGGTTGAAGCAAGACGAAAAAGACGTTGGAATATCTTTTTTAAGCTCATTTTTGGGGTGATCTTTATTCTCATTGTTTTAGGGTTATTAATGGATAAGAGCCTTAAAAGCGGGGGGATTCAGATTGATGATGAGGGCAATATCGTGCCGCGTTATACGGCCGTGATCGATGTGAAAGGCGAAATTGCGGATAATGCCGATGCCAGTGCGACGCGTATTATCTCTGGTATGCAGCGCGCTTATAAAGATCCTGGCGTGGTCGGAATCGTGCTTAGAATCAATTCAGGGGGTGGCTCGCCGGTACAAAGTGGTTATGTTTATGATGAAATTAATCGTTTACGCATGATCTATCCTGAGAAACCGATAGTCAGTGTGATCGAGGATATTGGCGCATCTGGGGCATATTATATTGCGGCGGCAACGGAGCAAATTTATGCGGATAAGGCGAGTTTAGTCGGTTCAATTGGGGTCACGGCAGCGAGTTTTGGCTTTGTAGGGTTGATCGAGAAGGTCGGCATTGAACGCCGTCTTTATACTTCTGGTGAGCATAAAGCTTTCTTAGATCCTTTCTCACCACAAAATGCGACTGAAACAACTTTTTGGAAAGAAGTACTTGCCGGTGTTCATGATCAGTTTATTGATGCTGTTGAAAAAGGGCGCGGTCAGCGACTTCATGTGCGAGAAAATCCAGATCTTTATAGTGGCTTAATCTGGAATGGAGAACAAGCGTTAGAGATTGGTTTAATCGATGGTTTAGGTTCAACAGCGACAATTGCGAGAGAGCAGTTTAAAGCGCCATTTATGGTGGACTTTACAGAGAAAGAAGATCCTTTCGCCAAGATGATGAAAGAGCTTGGAATGGGCGTTGTATCTGGAGTAAAAGCTGCATTTCCAGAAGTTCAGTGGCGCTAGGATATTAAGCTTTTTCGAAATGCGTGAGTAAGCAGTGATTAATGAATTGCTGGAAAACGATAAGGTATAACGATAACCTATAACGATTATCTCATTTGAATAAAAAAGGCTCTAAGATGACATCTTAGAGCCTTTTTTGCGATACTTTGAAAGTCCGTTTAGTGATGTTTATTGCTGTTTATTTTTTCACAGCAGAAAGCGCTCGACGGACGAAGATGACGGCGATTAGAATAAATACAAATAATCCTAATAGCTGTTGGACCATCGGGGTTGAACTGCCAAAGATGTCGGTCATGCTTCCCAATAAGGATAATGGGGCATTTTTACGATCATCTGGAACGGCATCAAGATTCATACTGACAACGATAATGGCTGCCATGATGACGCCCACTAAACTCTCCCCCACAATAAGACCGGAGGCGATGAGTGCGCTTTTACGATCTGCTTTACGATGCTCTTCATTGCGCACCGTTTCAGATGCTTTCGCAAGGCGTTTGTGGACGATACGTTTGATAATCCAAGAGAGTAAACCCCCGATGAAGATAGGCGTTGTAATACTTGGAGGAAGGTAGATCCCCATCCCTACAGCGAGAGCTGGCAAGCGGAATTTTGAGCCACTATTTTTAAGGAAAAGATCTAATACAATGATCATTGCGCCAATGACTAGACCGATAATAATCATTGTCCACTCAAGATTATGAGAGAAAATGCCGGAAGAGATCGTCGCCATTAATGTCGCTTGTGGAGCCGCTAATACTTGTGTTGGATCCATATCGGCTCGTGGCATTGCGCCTGTAAACCCATAGGCTTGATAGAGGATATCAAGAATCGGGGCAATCACGATCGCGCCCACGATACAACCAATTAGGAGTGCGACTTGTTGACGCCAAGGGGTCGCATGAACAAGGAATCCTGTTTTAAGATCTTGTAAGTTATCATTGGAGATACTAGCAATGGCAACAACAGCACTGGTGGTGAAGAGGGCTAATGCCGTTGCAAATTTCTTGCCATCGGCAGTCTCCATTAAGCCGCCAGCTTCTCCGACAAAGAGTAGGAGCAGTGCGGCAATCGTCACAGCAACAATCCCGATACCAGAGATAGGACTTGCGGATGAACCCACTAAACCCGCCATATAACCACTCGCAGCAGCTACTAAGAAGCCCATGATAAAGGCGAAAACCACAGAGAGAATTACTAACGTCCAAGCAAATCCTGTTGAAAGATTAGCATCGGCAATAAAGGTGTAAAATGTACCTAACAAAATCACCAGCATCGCGATCATGATCATGAGAATGGTTTTCGGTGAAAGGTCTTGCTCAGTACGATTTGCTGAATTTCCGGTTTCGCCTGTGAGTGCGCCCAGAGACATTTTAATACCTTCCACAACTGGCTTAAAGAGTGTTAAAAGCGTCCAAAGCGCCGCAATAGCTAAGGTGCCAGCACCAATAAAGCGCACATCTTCAGCCCATATTTTTGATGCAATAGCAGAATAAGCCATATCCACCGGGAAGTCGCCGATGCTACTGAGAATAGGGACTGCAATTCCCCAGGCCATTAACGCACCAATGATGATCGCAATACAGGAGACAATCCCCACAAGATATCCTGCACTCATCAGTGCCAAAGAGAATCCCATTGGAATTTGGATAATGGCTTTACCGGCAACTGCAAAGTAAGATGCGCCACCTGCTAAGATTCTAAAGCCGCCGGTGAAAAGGGTCACCGTTGCAGCAATGGCACCACCAAAAAGAATATCTTTAAGACCTTCTTTTGAGGTACTTTTACCATTGTGATCGACTTCTTCGCTACAACCCGCTTTTAAAATCTCTGCGGCTGCAACACCTTCAGGATAAGGTAGATCACTCTTAACAACCATCACATGACGTAGCGGGATCGAGAAGAGAACACCGAGCATTCCTCCTGCGGCACAGATAAAAAATGTCATGAGAAAGTGGAAGTCATTCCAATAACCGATCATCAAAAGACCGGGGATCACAAAGATAATTGAGGAGAGTGTCCCGGCAGCCGAAGCTTGGGTCTGCACCATGTTGTTTTCTAAGATGGTGGAATCTGCAAAAAGTTTTAAAACTGCCATGGAGATTACAGCGGCAGGAATAGCAGATGAGAAAGTGAGTCCTACTTTAAGGCCTAAATAGACGTTTGAGGCGGTAAATATCACCGTGATTAACGCTCCAAGGATCATTCCCCGGAGCGTCAGTTCTCGCATTTGATTCATGACGATCCTTCATTAAAATTCAAAAGATAATTTAAAAAAAGATTAAGTCTACTATTGATTCTAGTGAGTTGCACGAAAATAGGTGCTTTTTTTAAACGAGATTCACGGTTTTTGAGAAAAGAAAAATTGTTTGTTAGGGTGGTTTTGCAGGGGATTGATGCGAGCTTCATCAGTGATCTTTCTTGACAAGAGCTCATCGGTGATGAGAAGTCTAAAAGACTATCGTGATAATTTGCTATGACATTAAAATGCCCCAGTGAAGATCATAGGGACATTTTGAAATTTGGAGATTGTCTAGTGATCGTAATCGTTATCGATTAAAACCGCTTTCATGAGTAAGCTTGCCGTTGCGGTATTGCAAGCAATCGGGATGTTATAGAGTGTTGAGAGGCGAATGAGGGCTTTGACATCCACATCATGTGGCATGGGTGTTAAGGCATCGGTGAAGAAGATCAGCATATCGAGCTTATCGGAGCAGATCATGGAACCAAGTTGTTGGTCGCCCCCTAACGGACCGCTTTTTAGGCGCGTTAAGGTTAAATCTGGATATGCTTCTAAGATATGTTTTCCGGTGGTTCCTGTTGCAAATAGTTCATGTTGACGAAAGTAGGGAAGATAATCGCCGACCCAATCAACGAGTAATTTTTTCTTCGCATCATGCGCAACAAGACCAATCGAGAGTGGTTTCATATATATCCTCTTATATTCTCTGATGAAGGGAGATCAAACGTTGCCTAGATTGTACCTGTTTTTTGTGACAGGGACTTGTCTTATATCGTTAAAAAGGAAAAACCTTCAGAGAAGGCTGATAGAAGCGGTTCTCTGAAGGTGATGTTTGATTTTATAGAAATCGATTTCTTGAAATATTAAGAGGCGTTGAGGTTAGCATTACCTGGCCCCTTCAGTCCTTTAAGCGTTCAAATTTAAGATTTAAATGGTTCTTTATAGATCTTTGGTTTTAACTTTCTAAGAAGAGGGATATTGCTCCAACTGAGACCTGATGTCTCCATCACAACGATTGGTGCGAGAAGAAAGAGCGCGGTAATATTGGGTAATACCATTAATCCATTAAATAGATCCGCTAATTGCCAAACAACATCTACTTTAATAAATGATGCGCTGAAGATGCCGATGACGGCCATGAGTTGAAATATCGGTACGGCGGCGCGACTTTTAAAAAGATAACGGACATTGGTTTCTGCGTAGTAATACCAGCCAATAATGGTGGAGAATGCAAAAAAGAGTAGAGAGAAAGCAATGAAAATTCCTCCCACAGAGCCAAAAACTAATTCATAGGCATATTGTGTGATGGTAATGCCTGTACCATGTCCATCAAAGAAGCTCAGAAATGATGGGTTTGCAGAGCCAGAAGCTTCCCAGCCACGGATTCCTGAGGTGATAATCACAAGACCTGTTAAGGTGACAATGACCCCTACAACAAAAACGCCCATCATGGCAATGTAACCCTGTTCTTCAGGGGTTTTGACTTTCGCGACAGCATGGGCATGTGGTGTTGATCCCATTCCCGCTTCATTAGAGAAGAGTCCACGAGCGATCCCTAAGCGCATTGCTTGTTGAATGGCAATTCCAGCACCTCCCCCGAGCACAGCCTCAGGGTTGAAGGCAGCGATAAAAATCATCTTAAATGCCGGTAGAATGAATTGATAGTTCATCGCAAGAACAATCATCGCCCCAATGAGATAGAAAAAGGCCATAGAGGGCACAACCTTCTCTGTAAAGGCGGCAATATTTTTAATGCCCCCAATGATGACAAAAGCCACCAGAATAGCCACAACTAATCCTGTCATCCAGGTGGGAATATTGAGTGACTTTTCAAAGGCTGATGCAATGGAATTTGATTGCACCATATTGCCGATCAATCCTAAGGCGATAATAATGAAAATCGCAAAGAGCACCGCAAGCCATTTAATGCCGAGGCCTTTCTCAATATAGTAAGCCGGTCCACCAACAGCTTGTCCTGTGCGGTCTTTTGTTCGGTATTTTTGTGCCAGCATTGCTTCGGCGAAGATTGTGGCCATGCCGAAGAAAGAGGAGACCCACATCCAAAAAATTGCCCCCGGCCCCCCGGCGATAATCGCTGTGGCAGGACCTGCAAGATTTCCCGTTCCCACTTGACCCGCAATAGCCGTAGAGACTGCCTGGAAGGAGCTCATGCCCCCTTTGTCAGCCTTTTTTCCAGATAGTGTAAACTTGGAGAAAAGTGCGCCAAGAGCGGTTTTGAATTTTCGAATCTGAATGCCTTTTAAGATAAAGGTATAGAAGATTCCTATCCCACATAGGAGATAAACGAGGAGGTAGTCCCAGAGAATGGTCTGGATAGTTGTCAAAATTGACTCAAACATAACGGCTAATAAACCCTGCACAAAATAAGTGATCGTATGAGTAGATGAAAAGAGATCAATAGAACAGATATTAAATGTCCATATTAAAAGCAGGGGGAGCTGATTTTAAGAGGCCATTCACCGTTCAAGATCTCATCTATCTCTAAAAGAGATTATTATAAGCATAAAATGTGAAAGATAGAAGTGCCGGCAATAAAAAAGCACCAAAAAGGTGCTTTAGAAAGCTTAAAAGTGAAGAAGAATTAATTTTCTGGATCTAAAGGACAATACCCATCTTTATTCCAAGAGGAGATAACTCCTTTGGCATTAGTGATAAAAGTGGTGACACAATAATAGTATGTCGTTTCATTTTTCCATGAATCGTAGGTTGGCGAGTATGTTTCCTTACGGAAAAGAAGATGTTTTCCTCCATCATTTCTTTTGTAAGTCTCATAAGGCGTTCCCCACTTGGTGACAAGATCGTCGCTATTTTTCCCAATCCATTGATCACGTTCTTCTTTAAATTTGATTCTTGCTATACGACCTTCTTCTTTAGAAGCAGCAAATTCCTCGGCTTGTTTGGCTTTGTATTCTGCATTAGCAGAAGATTGTGTAGCTGTTTTTGCAATGCCGGTTGGATCAACGGATTGGAGGAAGTTTTGAATTTCAGTTGAACGACAAGCGGTAATAATGAGTAGGCAGAAGCTTATTAGAAGATATTTAGTTGTCGACATTATTAAAATCCGAATTAGATAGAATGAATTTATAGTATAAAAAATGATTATTTTTGGTGATAAACACAGGTGCCATCTGTTTTCCAAGAGAGAACTTTTCCTTTAGGGCTGGTGATAAAAGTAGTGAGGCAATAAGTATTGGTTGTTTGATTCGTCCAGACATCAATATTAGAACGGGAGATAGTGCGGAATGTGAGATGTTTCCCGCCATCATTTCGGTTATAAGTTGCGTGAGGCGTTCCCCATTCGAGAACGAGATCATCGCTGTTTTTACCAATCCATTTTTCTCGATCTAATTGAAAGTCGAGCTGCGCTAGATATTTTTTATGATCTTCCAGCTCTTGTTTTTTCTCCTGAGCGATGCTTTTCTCCTCATCAACAGAAGATTGTGTCACGATTTTGGAAACCCCGGTCGGATCAGTGTTACGCATAAAATCTCTAATTTCGGTAGTGCTACAGGCAGTCATTATCAATATGCCAAGGGAGAGAAGAGCGGTTTTAAAAGTAGACATGATTCATATCCTAATAAAATAGTTTTCATACTAAAAATTGTTATTAAATTTATCAGGTTATTTGTAAAAAATGGTTTAGAGGAAAGATAGGAAGCTATTGCATGCTGCAGTTCTCCTTGAATAGTTTTGAAAGGTTATTTCACAAGATGAAAATAGACAGAGCGCAAGAATAGGTTGAAAGATTTTTAGCAAAGAGCGGGAAGCCTGTATAATGTGGCTGCTGCTTATTTATAATGATTATTGAATACCTAATTTCAGGTTAAATCTCAGGTTAAATCAGAAGTTAAATAAGCTAATGAATTTTTTGTTGTACGATTTTTGGATCAATTATCCACAAGATGTTATGTGATAGGGGGAGCTTGAACATGCAAGTATTAGTATTAGGAAGTGGCGCGGTAGGAACATCACTCGCTTATTATTTGGCGAAAAAAGGTTTTAAAGTCACTGTCGTAGATCGTCAAGATGGCGCAGGACTTGAAACTAGTTATGGTAATGCCGGGCAAATATCTCCAGGATATTCATCACCATGGGCAGCGCCAGGAATACCGATGAAAGCGGTGAAATGGATGATGCAGAGAAAGCATGCACCCCTTGCGATTCGCCCAACATCAAGCATGAAACAGTATAAGTGGATGATGGATCTACTGTTAAATTGTAATGAGAAAAGCTACGCAAAAAACAAGGCAAGAATGGTGCGTGTGGCAGAATATAGCCGAGATTGCCTTAAGGATCTACGCTCTGAGCTTGACCTTCATTACGAAGAGCGAACCTTAGGAACCACGCAATTGCTTCGTACAGCCAAGCAGATGGAAGCGATTAAGAGCGATATTGAGGTCTTAGAAGAGTTTAAGGTTCCTTATGAAGTATTAGATCAGGCGGGGATTATTGCCGCTGAACCCGCACTAGAGAAAACTGCACATAAACTGGCAGGAGGTTTACGTTTACCTAATGATGAAACAGGGGACTGTTACCTGTATACCTCACGTTTAGCAGAAAAGGCGAAAGCGCTAGGGGTAGAATTTAAGTTTGGTTGTGTGGTTGAGTCTATTGAAGTCCAAGACAATAAGGTGATTGGTGTTTGGGTTGATGGCGAACGTTTAGTGGCGGATGCATATGCGGTTTGTTTAGGAAGTTATGGTGCGGAGAAACTTGCACCGATTGGGATTAACATTCCAGTCTATCCCCTCAAAGGCTACTCCCTCACGATTCCAATTACTAATCCTGAGATGGCACCAAAATCAACCATATTAGATGAGACCTATAAAATTGCAATTACGCGTTTTGATGATCGTATTCGCGTAGGGGGAATGGCAGAAGTGATGGGGTATGATCTCTCATTAGATCCTCGTCGCCGTGAAACTTTAGAGTTCGTTACAAATGACCTCTACCCTGATGGTGGAGATATTCCGAAAGCAGAATTTTGGACAGGACTACGTCCGGCGACGCCAGATGGAACACCGATCTTAGGGCGTGCAAAATACGATAACCTTTTCCTTAATATCGGTCATGGAACACTTGGTTGGACGATGGCCGCAGGTAGTGGCCGTTATGTGAGTGATCTTATTGCCGGAGTGACTCCAGAGATTAGTACTGAAGGTTTAGATATTACGCGTTATAAGAAATAGTAGAGTTAGAAGAAGTCGCGATTGTCTTTAATATTGAAGGTAAATCACTTCTTCTATCGATCGAAATGGTTACAATGAAGGAAAGGCTAGTAATTGACTAGCCTTTTTTATTGAGTGATTAACACTGTGAAATATTATTAGTATGGGATGTTATTAAAAAGGGATGAGGAGATGCAATGTGCAGATTGAACAATTAGCGGATTATAAAAATGCGCCTATAGATTTACTGCTACTAGCAGATCCTAGTGAAGAGGCAATTGAAGGGTATTTGGCAACTAGTACATTATGGGTAGCAAGGATTGAGGGGGTTATTGCCGGCATTATTGTGCTGCAAAAGCTAGACCAGAAGCTGTTAGAGATTATGAATCTTGCCGTGGGAGAGGATTATCAGCGCCGAGGGATTGGTCGAAACCTCATAGCTACAGCGCTAGAATTTGCAAAACAGGAAGGATTACATTCGGTTAAAATCGCCACCGGTAATAGTAGTATTCATCAGTTAAAGCTCTATCAATCTTGTGGTTTTATCGTGGACAAAATTATCGAGAACTACTTTTTAGAACATTACCCTGAACCTATTTATGAAGATGGAATACAGTGCACGGATCGTGTTGAGTTACTTTATACGTTATGAGTCATGAGAGTTCCCAGATTATCGATCAAAAGATAGGTTGGGAGGGCTCATAAGGTAGAGAATAAGGACAATTACAGGAAAAGATTAATAAGAGATTTTAAACGCCTTCATAGATCGTCTTTAGTTATCGTAAGATTGCTGCTATCTATCATGATTTTATGGATCTTGGTGGGATGTGTGAACGCCCTTTTTTATTTGTACAGCAGAAGATCTTACAATTCATTAAACAAGCGTTAGATCAAAGCCCGATGCATTAATAATTAAGAGTATTCAAAAAGGGCTATGACAATAAACCAGTTCAAGAAGGTTTCTAAATGGGTAGAGAAATGCCGGTAATAATTTCCGGCATTTAAGAGATGTTACATTTTTGATATTTATATGCACTAATTACGCTATCTAAATTAAGTTAAAGCGGCATCCAAATAATGTGCTTTCTCGCGATAGATACGCACCCCTACTGCATCGGTACCTTCGATCGCCGTGAGTTTATTGAGTTCAATCGTTAATGCCGGAATATTAAACTCTTCGATGAGCTGTTTAGCGAGCTTTTCAGTGAAGGTTTCCACCAGTAAGAATGCCGAGTTTTTGGCAAAATCCTTAATGTAATTACTCACCTTTTCATAATCGAGCGTTAATGCAATATCATCACTATTTGCTGCAGGACGATTATTCCATTCCATTTCAAGATTGAGCGTAATAGGTTGAATATTGGTGCGTTCATGGGGGTAAATGCCGATGATGACATCTAGCGCAAGATTTTTAATAAAAACGATATCAGGTTTTGGGAGATGAATATTTTGCATAATCAGGTTCTGTCCATTGTGATCAAAGTAGAATGCCGGAAAGTTGATATCACTATGGGGAATATCGGTTTCCCAGCATTGATAGAAGGTTAAATAAGGCTCTTAGTAGAGCGCGACAGGATAAGATCCTAATACTTTAAAAAATGATGAAACGTCTTCAATCTCTTTCAGGGCAAGCTTGAGTCCATGCTCTTCATAATGTCCGAGAACATCAATGAAGAATACATAACTCCAATTGCTGTTTTTAGAAGGGCGAGATTCAATGCGCGTCATGGTGATATTGTATTTAGAGAGTGGCGCAATGAGATGTAATAACAGCCCAGGGCGATCATTGGCGGAGACGAGAATGGTGGTTTTATCATTGCCGCTTGCCGGAATACGTTTACTGCCAATAATTAGGAAACGCGTACTATTGGTGAGATTATCTTCGATATTCTTCTCTAAAATGGGAATGTCATAAACTTCCGCTGCTTGTTTGCCGCCAAGGGCTGCCGTGCCCGCTTCTTGAGTCGCGCGTTCTACAGCGCCAGCATTAGAATTAGTGGCAATCTGTTCCACGTGCGGAAGATATTCATCAATCCATGAGCGGCATTGTGCGAGAGATTGTGGGTGTGCGTATAATGTTTTAATGGATTTGAGATCTGTCTCATGGGACATCAAATTTTGATGGATTTTTAATTCTGTTTCACCGCAGATATAGACATTGGAAGTAGGAAAACAATCTAAGGTTTGATTGACAGCGCCTTCGGTTGAGTTTTCAATAGGAACGACCCCAAAATCATACTTCCCTGATTCAACTGCATGAAAAATTTCATCAATCGTACGAATAGGCGTACGATGGGCGCTTCCCCCAAAATGTTTAATGGTGGCTTCTTCGGTAAAGGTCCCTTCAGGGCCGAGATAGGCAATATTCAGCGGTTTTTCTAGCGATAAGCAGACCGACATAATCTCTCTAAAGAGACGAGCGATGTCCGTATCTGGAATTGGACCTGGGTTGGCCTTCATCTTATTCGCAAGAACTTGTGCTTCGCGCTCAGGACGATACATTTCGGTATCTCCACTGGCGATTTTAATATCTCCAATCGCTTTTGCTTCAATCGCGCGCTTGTTTAGAAGTTGTAAAATCTCACTATCGATTTTATCGATCGCTTCGCGGTGCGGCGCTAAGGGGTTGGGTTTTGTCTCGTTTGTCATTATTATTCCATATCATCAAAGAGTGCCGGCAGTGATGGGCAGGCTCAATGTTCTGCGGGGTTTATCGTGAAATCCTTACAATATGCTGTATGATTTATGACAGTTTAGAAGAAATGTTATAAACAATCATCATATGACGACTTCTTAAAACTATTTTTTTAATCGTCGTTGCACAAAGTTGAAGGTGAACAATGAATAATATTATGGGTTTCGAAGGCAAAAATCCAGAGTTTGGTGAACGTGTGTGGATTGATCCATCGGCAAGATTGATTGGAGATATCCAATTAGGGGATGATGTTTCTGTTTGGCCTGGCGTGATTATGCGTGGTGATGTGAACACTATTGAGATTGGTGATCGTACGAATATCCAAGATGGTTCAATCATTCATGTGACAAATGTGGGTGCGAATCCCCCTCATGGATATCCTACAATTATTGGTGCAGATGTAACAGTTGGGCATGGAGCAATGCTGCATGGCTGTATTGTTGAGGAAGGCGTTTTGATCGGAATGCGAGCAATTTTACTTGATGGCTCAAAAGTAGAGAAACACTCTATTTTAGGAGCAGGCGCTCTCTTAGCACCGGGAAAAACCGTGAAGACTGGAGAAGTTTGGGTTGGCGCACCGGCGCGTCGCATTAAGACTTTAACGGATAAAGAGATTGAAGGGCTATTTTTCTCGGCGCAACAATATGTCACATTGAAAGATCGTTACTTAAAAGATTGGGCGGAAAAACTGTAATTCATAAGGTTTATAGTCGTGATAAATGAATCTCTCAAAAATAGATCTCTTGATCGAGCGTTATGGTCCTTCAGTAGTGCGTTGTTTGTGGCAACATTTCTTCTTTTTAGGAGTGCGCCACCGGCAATAGATGTTTATAATTTCTATGATTATGTGGATGTGATTCTCTCAAGAGCGTTTGTAGCAACACTCCTATTATATGCGATAGGTATTACTTTAATGGTCTGGGGCTTTGTCAGAATGGTAAAGTTAAAGCGAGGTCGGCGCTCGATAAGCATCAAAATTTTGAGTATTGTCACACCATTATTATTTATCGGAGTGACTTTTTACTTGTTGGGCTATTTAGGTTTTTATAATACTTTTGATATTAATTTTGTCATGCCTTTTCGTGCTTACCACCCACCTTTTTAAAAAAGGTTACTAATATATTGCTTAAATAGCTGATGGGCTTTACTTTTTACGAGGTTTGACAGTAATATGTGAAAGGTGTTGTTAACAACTTTGTGGATAAGCCTTGTAGAGCTAGATAAACCGTGATGAATGCTTCAAATCACGCATTATTGCTCGCTTTTTACAAATGGCACGCTTTAAAATATCGTGCTATAATTTTTGAGTTAGTTATTCTTTTTACAGATACGATCTTATACAGTGATCTGAGCCTTAAAAGAGTTTACATCAAAAAACGGCATTTACTAATTACTCACTAACATAAGATTCTAGAAGAGGACATATGAAGTTAGTTATTCAAAGAGAACAGTTGATGAAGCCACTACAGGCAATCATCGGTGTGATTGATAGAACGCAAACGCTCCCGATTTTAGCGAATGTCAAGTGTGTGGTCAGTGAGGATGAAATTACCTTAACGACAACGGATTTAGAGATTGAGTTAACATGCTCATTCCCGCATATTCCGATTGAACAAGGGGCCGTGACATTTCCAGCGCGTAAGCTATTTGATATCTTAAAAGCGCTTCCTGAAGGAATTGAAGTACAGATCGAAGTCTCTGATCTTCGTGCAACGATCACTGCGGGTCGCTCACGCTTTACCTTAAGTTGCTTATCCGTGGATGATTATCCCGTATCAGATCATTTAGAATTTGAGAAAACGTTAACGCTTCCGAAGAATGAACTGCGTAAATTGATCGAGCGTGTGGCGTTCTCAATGGCGGTTTCAGATGTGCGTTATTTCTTGAATGGATTGTTACTTGATGTGAATGGAACGCAACTGAATGCAGTGGCAACAGATGGACACCGTTTGTCAGTTTCCTATTTAGAATTATCAGAATCTTCCGGTTTACAGAAGCAATTGATTATCCCGAGAAAAGGGGTTGAAGAGCTTCTGAAATTAATTGAGAACGAATCAGCGCCGCTTCATTTAGAATTGAGTGAAAACCATCTGCGCGTTGAACTCGGTAGTATTGTTTTTACAACAAAGCTGATCGATGGCAAGTTCCCTGATTATAATCGAGTGGTACCACCGCTAGGTGATAAGATTATCGCCGCAGATCGTCAAGGTTTGATAGAAGCATTAACGCGAGCATCTGTTCTTTCACAAGATAAGTTCCGTGGTATTCGTTTCACGGTTTCCGATTATCTCTTAAAGCTTCAGGTGAATAACCCTGAACAAGAGCAGGCGGAAGAAGAGGTAGAGGTCAATTATCAAGGGGAGTCTTTCGCAACAGCATTTAACGTGGGTTATTTGATTGATGCCTTAAAAGCATTAGATGACGATATGGTGCGTTTAAGCTTTACGGCAACGAACTCGAGCTGCCTCATTCAAAACTCCGATAGCGATAATGTTCGTTATGTTGTGATGCCGATGAGACTCTAGTTTCGAGTGATTATTCGGTCTCTCCAAGTAGAAAATTTTAGACATTTAGCGAGTCAGAATTTTGATTTTGACTCGCGATTTAATTTAATTGTCGGAAAAAATGCCTCAGGCAAAACCTCGCTTTTAGAATCGCTCTATTTTCTCTCACAAGTTGGCTCTTTCCGAACCTCACGTATTAATCAAGCGATTTGCGAAGGTGAAGAGTATTTTCGTGTCATCGCAAAGCTCTATTCCCCAAAGTTAGAGATGGAATCTTTACTCGGATTAGAACGTACTCGTGGGGAGGTAAAAGTTCGGCAAGATGGTGAAACCATTCAACGTCGTTCGCATTTGGCAAAATTATTACCAATGCTCTTTTTAGGACCCGATACGGGTACCAATTTAATGCAAGAGCCTAAAGCGCGCCGGCAATTTATGGATTGGGGATTATTTCAAAACTATGAATCGTACTTGCGAGTTTGGCAGCGTTATGATCGGGCATTATCTCAACGAAATGCGGCATTAAAGGGACATTATCCCGACTCTGTTTTAGCTAGTCTTGAAGAAGAGATGGCAGAAGCTGGGGAGAGTTTAAATCTTTCTCGCAAAGCATTTATTGCAGAGTTAACACCGTTGGTGCTCGATCTTCTATCTCGATTAATTGATGATGAGATTATCTGGTCGTTGGAATATCAATCGGGATTTACAGAAGGTAAATTGCGAGAGGAGCTTGCAGAGACGAGAGCGCGTGATCGGCAGATGACTTTTACTAGAACAGGACCACATCGAGGGGATTTTGTTTTAAAGTGTAATGGGCGATTAGTGGCGCAACATCTCTCTCGAGGGCAGATTAAGCTTGCCACGATTGCTTTAATGCTCTCCCAAATCCGCTTGCATCAAGCGTTGAATCAATCTTCTACGATCTTATTAATGGACGATTTAACGGCAGAATTAGATGAAAATAAGCGGATAATATTATTAGAAGAATTAATCGCTCAAAAATCTCAACTATTTGTAACCTGTTTAGAAGAGAATGAGTTCCCAGAGCTGACAGATCCTGTATTAAAGCAGAGCATGAATCATTATGAACTTAATGACGGAGTTGCTCAAAAAATGGTATAATCTCAGGCTATATTAATAAAAAAGTTTTATAAGAATCATAAAGAGGTATTGTGAATGACAACTGAAAGTCAATCTCCAAGTATCAAGGTTTTAAGAGGGCTTGATGCCGTTCGTAAACGCCCTGGAATGTATATTGGAGACACCGATGATGGCACCGGTCTTCATCACATGGTGTTTGAGGTGGTCGATAATGCGATCGATGAGGCATTAGCGGGTCACTGTGATGACATCAGTGTCACAATCCATATGGATAATTCGATTACTGTGACGGATAATGGTCGTGGTATTCCTGTTGAAATGCATCCTGAAGAAGGGGTCTCTTCTGCGCAAGTGGTAATGACCGTTCTGCATGCAGGTGGTAAGTTCGAAGATAATGCCATTTCAGGTGGTCTTCATGGGGTGGGTGTTTCTGTTGTTAACGCACTCTCATCGAAGCTTAAATTAACCATTTATAAACATGGGAAAATTCATGAGCAAGAGTATACGTTAGGGGAACCTGATTATCTCTTGAGAGAAATTGGCGATACAGATCAAAACGGAACAACCGTTTATTTCAAACCTAGTAAAGAAGTTTTTACAAACGTTGATTTTGAATATGACATTCTTTTCAAACGTTTAAGAGAGCTCGCTTTCTTAAACTCAGGCATTCGTATTGTTTTAAAAGATGAACGTACGGATCGAGAAGACATCTTCGAGTATGAAGGTGGCATTAAGGCATACGTTGAGTTAATTAATAAAAACCGTAATAAAATTCATCCGAGTATTTTTTACTGTAATACGCAGAAAGACAATATTACGGTAGAGATTTCACTGCAATGGACTGATGGATATCAAGAGTCTGTTTTCTGTTATACCAATAATATCCCTCAAGGAGATGGTGGTACGCATTTAGCGGGATTTAGAGCGGCAATGACGCGAACATTAAATCGCTATATGCAGGATGAAGGCTTACTGAAGAAAGCAAAAATCGCGACAACCGGAGATGATGCGCGAGAAGGATTGACGGCAATTATTTCTGTGAAGATTCCGGGACCAAAGTTCTCTTCACAAACGAAAGAGAAGCTTGTTTCGAGTGAAGTACGTCCTGTTGTTGATAGTGTCCTTGCGGAGCGTTTAGAAGAGTTTTTACTAGAAAGCCCTGAAGATGCAAAAGCGATTACAGCAAAAATTATCGATGCGGCAATGGCTCGTGAAGCTGCTCGTAAGGCTCGTGAAAATACACGCCGTAAGAGTGCATTAGATATTGCGGGACTTCCAGGAAAGCTTGCAGATTGTCAGGAAAAAGATCCTGCGCAATCAGAACTTTTTATCGTGGAAGGGGACTCGGCAGGTGGTTCTGCAAAGCAGGGGCGTAGCCGAAAATTCCAAGCAATCTTGCCATTAAAAGGAAAGATTCTTAATGTGGAGCGAGCGCGTTTTGATCGAATGATTCAATCTGCAGAGATTGGAACGCTCATCACGGCATTAGGTTGTGGCATTGGTCGTGATGAATTTGATCCAGACAAATTACGTTATCACCGTATTGTTATTATGACGGATGCGGACGTAGACGGTGCACATATCCGAACCCTTTTATTAACGTTCTTCTACCGTCAAATGCGAGAGTTAGTTGAGCGGGGACATATCTTTATTGCACAGCCTCCCCTTTATAAAGTTAAACGTGGGCGTCAAGAAACCTATATTAAAGATGATAATGAATTGGCGTTATATTTCTTAAATACAGCCCTTGAAAATGGTTCAATGCATCCGAGTAGCGATGCGCCGGCACTCTCCTCTATTGTGATGGAAAGACTCGCAAAGCAGTTGATGAAAGTAGAGCATATTATCTCTCGTATTAATCATCGTATTCCTGAAGAGGTGCTGTATCATTTCTTAGAACTCCCTGTGTTAACGGATGAGTTATTAGCTAGCAATGATGCAAAAGAGTGGGCGGCAACGTTAGAGGCTCAATTACAGCACGATATTTCTGAAGGCTCCGTGAACTACAAGGTTGTTGCAGATCAGGCGTTGGGACAGATTGTGATTACAGGCGAGCGTTATAATATTGAAGATCATTATGTGATTGATGGGCGCTTTATTAACTCTAATGAATATCAAGAGATTGCTATATTATCAGCAGAGCTGCATGCTTTAATTCAAGAAGGGGCATTCGTCCAACGTGGTGAACGTATCTTAGCTATTAACGGCTTTAAAGAAGGTTTAGATTGGCTCATTGATGAAGCGAAGCGTGGGCAGCAAGTATCTCGTTATAAAGGTCTTGGGGAGATGAATGCCGAGCAACTTTGGGAAACCACTATGGATCCCGACACTCGTCGCTTATTGCAAGTGAAAGTGGAAGATGCCGTGAAAGCGGATGAAGTCTTCACAATGTTGATGGGTGATGAAGTAGAGCCTAGACGTGAGTTTATCGAACAGAATGCACAGATGGTGGGGAACTTGGATGTGTAGGGGAATAATACATTTTCAATAAGCTTGCTTCAGTGATTTAATAAGTAAAACCTTGGGTAATAAATTATCCAAGGTTTTTTTATGAGTTTTTTTATAGTGAGATAATTGGGGGCAAAAAATTACTGCACTTTAATTAAGTAGGAAATCTATTAACTCTACCTTTATTTCAGTAGAGATTGTTAGCTCTAATTTTTTTTCTAGAAAGTCTAGAGCGGCGGCTAATTTTTTATAAGATGATTGCAAATTAAGATTGCTACCTACACCATATTCATTATTTCCAAATATTAGATACTCAATATTAAAACCATGTTTGTATAGGCCATATATAAACTTTAATGTGGGTGTTGATTTATTCGTTTCATATAAACTCACCGCCATTTGAGATATTTTAAGATGTTTAGCTAATTCGGCTTGTGTCATTGTCAGCTTTATCCGTTCGGTTTTTAATCTTGACCCAAAACTATCTAATAAATGATCCATCCTATCATTGCCTCTTAATGATTTATTTAAAAAATACTCATTTTAATATCTTCAGTAATAAATATGAGATGTTAATCTTAACAATATTTCTTTTACTTTACTAATATTAATATAATATTTTTTTGTATTTTTTAACATTTTTTTTCTTTTAGTGCATATAAATATATATTTCAGATGGTTTTTTTTTAAAAAAAATTAACGTTTTATTCTTTTTAAAAATGTTGTGAGATTATTCTTGTTTATCATCATGTTGCTTATCTTTTTTTGAGGTTGTGGTTTTTTGTTTATTTGAAAATATTTTCATTGATTGTCTATGTTTTTTTAATAATGTTAATTTAGTTTGTTAAAAATTATTTTTATACCTTTCATTTCAGCTGTTTGTGAATATTTGTATTTATAAGTAATATTTCTTCAATTAAATTTCTGATAGCTAGTTTTAATGAAGAGTTTTATATATTTTATCGTGTTTATTAACTAGTTATGTCCTTAAGCCTACTATGTGAAATTTTATGTGTAAATTTCGAGGCATCAGAATTTATTGAAAGACCCTGTCTAAATAAAATTAAGTACGGAATAAACATAATGAATAGAATTTATAAAGTTGTTTGGTGTCATGTTCGTAATACCTATGTTGTTGCTTCAGAGTTAGCATCGCGTAAAAAAATTAAAAGTAGAGCGGGGTCTTTATTGAAGTCTATCGCTTTAGGTATGGCTTTTGCTGTTACTATTGGCGGGATTTCAAATGCTGCGGTTGGGATAAGTGGCGGGAGCGGAAAGGGTACGGCTATTTCTCCAACAAATAAAGAATGTCGGGATAGTGAAAATAATGGTAATGAAGCATATGCTCATCAAAAGGGTAATATTGCTATTGGTTGTGAGGCTAAAGCTGAAGATACTGTAAATACTTTCATGTATGATAGAGGAAATCCTCTCAATGAAATGGATAGTAAAAGTACATTTAATTCTATTGCTATTGGGGCAAAGTCAAAGGCAGATAAAGCGGCGGTGTCTATTGGTGCTGGTTCAGAGAGTACCGAGTTAGGAGTTGCTTTTGGTTCTCAAGCTAGATCGCGAGGAGTTGCTGCTATCGCACTGGGTGCTGCAGCGTTATCTACGGGAAATACTTCCCTCGCATTGGGTCGACAATCCGCTGCTACAGGTGATTTTGCTCAGGC
>JASLEF010000175.1 GCA_030151245.1 Ignatzschineria sp.
ACTTAGAACAGCTTTGCATCTCCTGCCGGTCGGACGATGTGAAGTTAAATTAAAGATACGGCTAAACATGTAGTACCAAGAATGGATAGTTTTCGGACGCGGGTTCAAATCCCGCCGCCTCCACCAATCATGATTGAAGAAGCCCGCTAAATAGCGGGCTTTATCGTATCTAAAGGTTAACTTGGCGGAATATTTGGCGGGAATATATCCACTTAATTGCTCTAATATTTTATAAAAGCTCAACAGATAAGGGGCTAAAATCTAATTATAAATATTCCAGTTCAGTTTTTTCACCATCACTTCCCCCCCCCTCAATAAGACCTAAGCACTTATAGATTCGCCGACTTGATGATAAGCGCGCTTAAAGTAGACTAATCCTTGATTTTGCTGACTATGCTGAATAGCGATAATGCGGCAAATGAAAATTGTGTGGGTTCCGACCTCTTGAGCTTGTTCGATGAGGCAATCAAAGCTTACCAAAGCATCTTCTAAAATCGGGGCGCCAGTCTCTAATTCTGACCAAACTCCTGACTGAAACCGCTCCTCAAAGCTGATCTTAGAGGAAAATGCTTTGGAGATATGTTGATGATGCGCACTTAAAACGTTAACACTTAAAATTTTGTTGGCAACAAAGTCATCATGCGAACTCGAAGCTCGATTCATACAGACCAACAACGTGGGAGGGGTATCGGAAACACTACATACGGCCGAAGCTGTAAATCCATAGCGACCGGATTCTCCGGCAGTCGTAATGATATTAACGGCACCCGTTAATAAGGACATTGCTTCTCTAAAATCTGTGACTTCTATCATGACTTTCCCTAGATTGAATCTCTATTTTATTATTCTCATTAAAACGATATCTGATGAATCTCAACGTCTTGATCACTCAAGCAAGAAAAAGGCCACCACTAGTAGGGTAGCCTTTGAGATATTCCTTCAATTGCCGTTATAGCTCACTTCGAACAATTGCGGCACCTGCTGCTAAAGCATGCAGCTTCCCTCTTGCTACCTCTCGAGATAAGGGTGCCATTCCGCAGTTTGTTGAAGGATAGAGCTTGTCTGCATCCACAAACTGAAGCGCTTTTCGCAAGGTTTCAGCAACCTCTTCCGGCGTTTCAATCGCGTTCGTTGCGACATCAATAGCCCCCACCATCACCTTCTTACCACGAATCAGTTCGATAAGATCCATCGGTACCCGAGAGTTTTGACACTCAAGAGAGATAATATCGATATTCGACTTTTGAAGTTTAGGGAATACCTCTTCATATTGCCGCCACTCGGAACCCAAGGTCTTCTTCCAATCAGTATTCGCTTTAATGCCATAGCCATAGCAGATATGAACCGCAGTTTCACACTTCAGCCCCTCAATCGCACGTTCAAGTGCCGCGATCCCCCAATCATTTACTTCATCAAAAAAGACATTAAATGCAGGCTCATCGAATTGAATAATATCAACGCCCGCAGCCTCTAACTCTCTTGCTTCCTGATTAAGGATTTTCGCAAACTCCCATGCGAGTTTTTCACGACTCTTATAGTGGGCATCATAAAGCGTATCAATCATCGTCATCGGTCCTGGCAAGGCCCATTTTATGGGTTGTTTTGTATGCTGACGTAAAAATTTCGCATCCTCAACGAAAACTGATTTTTCACGAGTGACCGCGCCAACAACCGTCGGAACACTGGCATCATAACGATCACGGATTTTGACTGTTTCACGCTTTTCAAAATCAACCCCGGTTAAATGCTCAATAAAAGTTGTCACAAAATGCTGACGAGTCTGCTCTCCATCACTCACAATATCAATGCCGGCATGAAGCTGCTCTTGTAACGCCAGTAGTAATGCATCCTGTTTGCCCGTCATCAGCCCTTCACCTTCTAATTTCCAAGGTGACCAGAGTTTTTCAGGTTCTGCAAGCCAAGAGGGTTTCGGTAAACTTCCTGCGGTAGAAGTTGGTAATAATGTTTTCATGATTTCAATATCCCTATTTATATTATTATTGGTGGTCTAACATGCGTAATTAGCAGCCCAATTCTCAAGTAGTAATTGATACGGCTTAATAAAATGCTCTTCTGTAAATTTCCCTTGCTTTACGGCAAGTTGACTACGCTCTTCGCGATCATAAAAAATCTGTGTCAAAGAGTGATTAGGATTCTTTAAACTGGGCTTATAACATTTACCCGCTGCAGCATTGGCATTGTAGATCTCGGGACGATAGATTTTTTGGAATGTCTCCATCGTACTAATCGTACTGATCAATTCCAGATTACTATAATCCGCTAAGAGATCTCCACTAAAGTAGAACGCAAAGGGTGCAAGACTGTTGGGAGGCATAAAATAACGCACCTTTAACCCCATCTTCTCAAAATACTCATCCGTTGATGAAAACTCATTTTGAACATATTCAACCCCTAAAATCGGATGTTGATTCTCTGTCCGATGATATGTTTTACTACTGGAAACACTTAAGCAAATAACAGGGGCCTTACTAAAATTCTCTCGATAAGTATCTGAATGAATAAAATGTTTAAAAAGCTTGCCATGAAGCTCCCCAAAACCTTCGGGAATACTAAAATGATCACGATTTTTATTATGTTCTAATAGCACAACACTAAAATCATAATCACGAACATATGAGGAGAAGCTATTTCCTACAATTCCCTCAATTCGTTGATGAGTGACATGATCTATAATATTGGTCTTTAATAATTCAATAATCGGAAAAGCTTCATGATTATTATCGATATCCATTTCAACTGAAATAATCTCTAACTCAATCGAATAGCGATCTGCATGCGGATTATCCCAATGCGCCAAATCATTAAAGCGACTGTTCATCATATTTAAAGTGTTACGCAAATTCTCTTGACGACTTTCACCTCTTGCTAAATTCGCAAAGTTAGTCGTGAGACGCGTATTGTCCGAAGGATGATAGTTCTCATCGAAACAAACACTTTTAATAGAATATGAAAACAACTGGCTCATGATGATTGACTCCTAACGCCGATAATAAAACCTAAATTCATGAAGGGTGTAAATTGATCATAGCAAGTCATAACATGAATGAAATTGATTTAATTTCACAACAGATTGAGCAAAATTCACAATACTCCTTTTAGTGGGTTTTAAGGGGGTTTCCATTGAAAAAGAGCCTGTTTTCTCGATGAAAAAATGTCATCTTGAATGAAAAAAGGAGCTCCTCAAATCATTCATCACTCCCCAGAACAAAAAAGCGACGCTCTATTTGAGCATCGCCGTCACAATATTTTTTAACGAAATCATTACCATCGGGTTACCCGCTGCATAACCCCCAATTAAAACGAATTGCCCTTTCCGTATCTTCATACATCTCTTGTTCCATTAGAGGTAAGTATACATTTTGATCCAAGGCGACAGTACTGCTGAGCACTTCAATACAGAGCTCTGGTTGATTTTGATGATAGAGCGTCAAAGCAAGATCATTACGAATTGAATCTCGTAAGACAAAATCTAGGTAAAAATCACATTGACTAAGCAGTTTATTTAGTCGACTTTCCGCATCTTTATACTGCCTTTGATCATATAGTTGCTTAAATTCATCACGCTGCACCGCTATCTCTTCTAAAGTACATAATTGTGGCGGTATCCGATAAGATCCTTCTAGACTGGCTCTCATACCGCAATATTGATGACACTCCTCATATGTTTCAATCCCGACATTAAGAATATGATTATTTTGACTAAAAGATAATCGGCACTGACCAAGATCTTCTTCATCATCAACGATCCCCTGATTTTCTATAATCGATCCCGCAACATCAATACAGACATGCCCGCTATTTAATATATTCATTAAAAAACGCTGATCGCCCTGATCGTTACGCTCAATCACTACCTCACTTTCACTCCCCGCCCCAAGATAAGTCCCTTCTAATATAGTAGAAAAAGCGTACGGAGGAAGTAACGATATACCAAAAACTATAAACATCGAAAAGAAGGTTTTCATCATAAAAAAACTCACAAAATATTGATGAACAGAGGGAGGGAGATAAAACTAAATCACTCTAGCATACTGCTTTTTTCGAGCGTTCGTTGATCTATTTAATAGGAATTTTTAGCCAAAAAAATAACAGTATGATAATTAATAGGATAAGAAGATAAAATATAAAACAAAAAGATATAGATAGACATAGATCAAGAAAGCGATAAATTAATAACGGTTTATTTTAAATTTGCAGATAATAACCTATCTTATTAATTTTATTACATAAAACCCTTATTAAAAACCTTATCAACCATGAATAAACAACAAAAACACCCCAAAAAGACGATTGCTCTAGCTCTATCCTTACTCCTTACAACCTCTGCAAGTTACGCCTCTGGAGAACCACCTTTATTACAAAACTTATTTTTTAACCAAGACTCACAGACTATCACTGCATTAGGTTTTAATGGATTTGCCGGCATCAATGAATCTTCTTACGTGATTGTCGAATCAACGCCGCAAGATCTTCAAAGTATTGCCGGAGCAATTTTCAAATTCCAATCTGGAGAATTTCCTTATCAGCTTGATAACAACACTGTCCTCTTACAATCTGGATCCGCATCAAAAATTTATGGAGCTTATGTCAGTTTAGCTGAAATTGAAGCAGGTTACGCCGCAGCCCCCGATAACAATCGCCACATCTTTGCGACAAATAATAAAGTGATCATTACTGATAACCATCAAAATGAGATCAATGAAATTTATGGCGCTCGAACTGAGTCTTTAGGAATCCACGGATATGCCAATAATAACAGAGTTATTATTAAAAATAGTACGATTAAAAAACAAGATGAACAAGGTTTAATTGCAGGGGCTTATGTCTCTTCTATCAGCCGAAATGGAATTAGTGGTGAAACCTTCGCTAATGATAACTCAGTCAATATCATTAACTCTACAATTGTGAGCGATATCTATGGCGCAAAAGGAGTGGATGCTCGAGAAAACGCAGATGATTGGAGCTGGTATGCTATTACAGAAAGCAACATTGCCATCACTGACTCCACAATCATAGGTAATCTCTATGGGGGACACTTTAGTCAAAAAAATAATAATAATATCTCAGTAGATACCGTCATGCTGGCAGATAATAATCATGTAACGCTCCATAACACCACACTCACAGGTAATATTTATGGGGGCTATGTCCAAGCAAGAGCTGGGGATGAAACAATTCAATTCAATCTATCAGCTCATAATAACAGCGTGACCATTTCTGGGAATACCCGAGTGTCAGAAAATGGCATTCTTACCTCTATTTATGGGGGATATATCGATCAAAAAAACTCGGGGGATATCGACTTAATTCCTGAGATCAATGAGTTTACAGGGAATCATTTTATTTATAGAGGGACTGAAGAACTACGCCTCGGCACTCTAAAAAACTTTGAAAAATATACCTTCTATCTCAATACAGAGAATTATAAAAATCCAATTATTACAGCTGATCTGATAGATCTTTCATCCGTTGTCACCGATTATGTTGGGAATAGTGAAACACTCTATTCTACCATTCGTGTTGCCGGCATTCATTCAAATGAAACTCTCAATATTGGCGATCAATTTATTTTAATGCATGCCAAAGATCTTATTGGAAAAGAAGAAGTCATATTGCAATCAGCTGATGGTCGCTATTTTACTAGAGCATTACAAGGGTTCTCCTTCATTTATGATTTGGGTATTTCGGTTGATTTAGACTCTAATACAGTCAGTGCAACCGTTGTTGATCTGGATAACCCTATCATTCCCCCTGTTAACATAGATCCTGTAAAACCTTTTGACCCTGTTGACCCCGTGGATCCTGTTGACCCCGTGGATCCCGTCACTCCAACACCTGGAGGCAAAGTAAACCCACAACTCAAATCTCTTTCTGAAGGCTATCTTGCAGGAGCGGCGCTTATCAATCGCGGAGCTGATCTCTTGGTCAGTGAAGTTCTATCACAATCTCATAACGTCATCGGCTATCAAAGTCTTGCCGCCATGAAAGCAAGCTATACCCGTTATGACAGTGGTTCACATGTTAAATCTAAAGATTTTAATGCTCTTTTAGGAGGGGCACTGACCTTTGATAATAACGTAACTGTAGGTGCTTTCTTTGAAGGTGGTACTAGTGATTACGATACCTATAATACTTTCCAAAGAGATGGCGATATTCGTGGAAATGGCGATTCAAACTTCCTTGGTTTAGGCCTTTTCACAAAATATCAAGATCCCAGTGGCTTCTTTGCTGAGCTCTCATTTAGAGGAGGAAAATCCAAAACGAGTTTCACCTCAGATAGCTTCATTAGCGGAGATGGTTTAATGGCGAATTATAAGTTGAAACCTAGCTACTTTGGTACTCATATTGGTACGGGGTACGAATGGGCGACCACTGATTATCTGACATTAAATGTGAATGCTCGCTATTTCTACTCTGAAGTCAATGGCAAGGACTTTATGCTTGGTAATGACCCTATTCATTTTGATAAAGTAAAATCTAGTCGTGCAAGAATTACTGCAGGTTTAACCAATGTATTCTCTAACGAAACAACCATCACGGCTGATATTGGTTATGAGTATGAATTTAAAGGTCAGGTTGATGGCAAAACTCATACCATTCATGCCATTGATGCGCCTTCCATTAAAGGGGGCTCAGTACTCTTAAATCTTGGGGTTGATTATATTCCTTCTGGTGCGAAAAACCTCACCCTCAACGCAAATATCGAGGGGTACGCCGGTAAACGTCGAGGAGGAAGCCTTGGTCTAAAACTCACTTACTTCTATCAACAAGATGCGAAGTAAAGTATTCCTTAGTACTTGAAGATCACATCAGTGATCAATCTAGAGAGCCACATCACCTCAACAGATGATGTGGCTCTTTTTATAGCTCATATACCTCAAATGCTAATTCAGCTTAGAATTTTGCTTCTATAGAGATCGCAAAATTTCGCTTCGGCGCAGTAAATCTTCCTAACCCCCTTCCATCTCGGTCTATACGATTAGTTGTGCCATAGCTTGGTAGATCTCGCAAGTTATCCCATGTACTATAGCTGCGATTAAAGAGATTAAATACCCCTAAATTTAGCGTTACATCCTTATCAATTTTCACCTGCCCTGTCAGATCGACAACCACATAAGAGGGACTTAACCAAGGCCATTCCTGCTCCTCTTTCCCACGCCAAGAGTACATCGTTTCTTTAGTATCCCGCCCTTTCTTTGCGGCGCTATATCTTGCCGTTAAAGCGCTACTCCATCGTTTAGAATCTGCTTCATAATCAATTCCTAGTACCATACTCCATGGCTGAATCGATCTTAAGGGATCTCCATCTTGATTCTTCCCTTTACTATATTGCCCTTTGGCATGAAAATTCCAATTATCAGCCAAACCTAGAGCACTACCATTGAGTGAACCACTAATCTCAATTCCAGATATCGTTGCCTTTGCCACATTCACAAATTGTATTTGATTCACATACAAATACTCGCCTCCGCCCCAAGGATTATGAGGATCATACCAAGGGTTTTTCTGGCGCCCTTCTGATACGCGTTCATCAATAAAATTTCGGTAACGACTATGAAAGACCCCTAACCCGAAATGTGCAACATCGTTCACAAACTGGTAGGTAATCTCCTGATTTAAAGCCGTTTCAGGCTTAAGATCAGTATTAGGCATAAAATGGTTGGCGCCCCCTTTCCCAAACTCAAAATAAACTTCTTCAATCTTGGGCGCTCTAAACCCCGTACTGATCTTATATCCTACCTGATGAGAGGGGGTTACATCATAGGTAAAATCTAATAACCAAGATGGTTTAGAAAATGTTTTTTGGCTCGCATCATAACTAATAGGAAACTTATTACTGCCATCGAGTTGAGGACGATATTGATAGTGATCGTAACGAACGCCTACCACGGCTTTTAATTGGGGAGAAAACTCTATCTGATCTTGAATGGAAAGTGCTGCAATCCGAGATTTTACCGGCGTCATAATGCTATAACTAGAAGGGTGCGTACCATCGCTGAGGTAGAGTACATCATGGTTATAATTTTTTAATGATGCATGGCGATACTCAAGCTTCGCTTCTAATAGATGCTCTTGTGACCCCAGTGTTATCGCTTGTGTAAATAGCTGAGCTTTTAACATTTTTTGTCGTTGTTCAAAAGCCCGAAAATAGTGTTGATCAATCACTGAATGATTACTATTTTTAACATTATAAGTATCAGACTTCATATGAATTTTTTGTTGAGCTAGAACAAGATTAAACGTATCGAGCCATGATTGATCATCTGCTAAATACTCATACTCTAATCCATAACGGTAATAAGGCGCTGTATCCGAAGCAAAACGGTGTGTTCCCCAACTATCAAAGCTCTTCTCTTCTGTATCTTGTTTCTGATCACGATTTTCATAAAATGCCGTAAAGGTATGTGCCGGGCTCAGTTGATAACCCAATTTACTTAACCACGAGGTGGTACGACTTTTCACAGGATCGGGCTTACTTCGCGCGGAGCCATAAATATCTTCGCCAGTGCCGTCATTCACAGTTTCATGTCCCCAGCGTTTTGTCAGCTGTGCAAATCCGAATAACCTCTCTGTTCTAAATCCCGCCCCAATAACTTGTCGCCACTCTCGATTTTTAGAGGTATACCCACTTTTTAAATACCCTCCTAACTGACGATCATCGGCAACAAAATCTTGAATACTTTTCGTTTTAAAATGAACAGAGCCTCCAATTGCGCCACTCCCATCACTCACTGAGTTAGCCCCTTTGGTAATGTTCACTTGGCTAATATTTTCATATTCTGAATTATTAATACTGCCATTAAAGTAGCCATACCCTTTATAAATAGAGGGCATAAATGTTTCGGCTTGAGGCAATCCATCCACAATTACTGCCACACGATCTTTATCAACTCCCCGAATCGCAAACCCATTACTCCCAGATCTCCCCGCTTCGCTAACACCAATTCCAACCTCTTTACGTAATAAATCACGCTCATCTTGAACCATATTTTTACTAAAATCTGCAGCCGTCTGCGAGACTTTAAAAAGAGTGGAGTTAACGGCTTCACCCTTAACAATGACGCTGGATAAATCAATAATATCTTCTGTATGAGGTTCTGTGACATCCTTTGCCAATAATGAGGATGGCATCAAGATTACGGAGAATAAAATAAGGGGAATTGTTGGTTTGTATTTCATGACCCTGCCTGAATAGTAATGTGAATTATTATCAAATAGGAATCTATCAAAAAAGAGAACGATTAACAATATAATTATTTGTTTAAGAAAAGCTAAACAGCAAAAAAAAAGATCTGTTCCTTCCCTTAAACAGATCTTTTTCCTATCACAGATTTCCTAAAAAAACGATATTTAAAAAGCACTTAGCTTACTTTATAATAATCTTTCACTTCCCTTCTTATCAGATACTTTCAAGGTATCCCATACTTTAAAATAGTTCTTTTAGGGGGGTAAAAAAATGAAATTTCCGCAAACTTTTTCTAAAAAAGCCATCAAAATGACCATCAATAATTCAAAGGATCACGGATACTTACCAATCGATTGCGGCATAAAAATTTCAATGAAGATTTATGAAAAATAGAGATCTATAATCAAATAGCTCCCTATAAATTCCAAAAAATTCAGATCAAATTCAATAAATCTGCCTCTCCCTCACAAAGATTCTTCCTTTGAAGCAAATACAATCATCATTGCACTTTAATGTATATCTAGACGATTGCCATGCATAATAAAAGTCTGCAGAATTTATCTAGTCACCATATACTCGCTTTTAAAAGAATGTTGAATCAGGGCACGCTTGAGACGATTCATCATATTATCGCTGACAAGTAGGTTTCTCTCATTCCCCTTAAGGCGTAATCACTGTTAAATCTATCAACATTGGAATAAGGCTATTTATCAAAATGACTCTTCATCATCGGCGTCATATAGATCAAAATCAATCACGGCTCGAAAGCCATTTTCCGTCTCTTCAATCGTAATCCCATTTAAATAGGCATTAGGATTACTAATCATCAGATCGACTCCTTTTGCCACTCGCATCTTCTTCATAATGCCTGCTGATTGCTCCCGAAACTCATGGCTTGATACCGCAATATTGCGATCAATTTCAAACCCAGATTTATTCTGCACGGCATTAAAGACTCGATTAATATCTTGCTCCTCCATATAGGAGCGAGAATAATCTTCAAGATCTCGGAAACGAATCTCTTCATGTTCATCTAAATGCGCTTCTAAACTTTTATTAAACTCTAAACGTTGGTCAGGCTTTTCAATTCTCTTACTGAGCCCTCGTAATAAATCACTACTAGCTTTAAGCTCAGCAAGTTCCGTCTGTTTCGGCTGAAGATTCAAAAAATCATCATGCCAATATTTAGTTCGTTTCTTATGACTATCAATTGCTAAAACAGAATAATCATGCGCTAAAATTAACGCCCCCTTTTGAATATCTTTCAGCGAAATGCCCTCTTTCTCTACAAATTCAAGCGTGCCATTGTTGTCAAAAATATCGAGATAATCATCTTTCGATTCCACCTTAAAAATCCCTAAAGCCTCTGTATTTTCAGCATTATCATAGATATTTGAAAAGAGGATAACAATAAAGTCCCCACCGGAGATATTCGGGTGATTCGTCACACTGTAGAGATGTTTCGCGATCTCGACAGATCTTTCTTGAAATAGAACCTCTTCGGTAAAAATCTTTGCCGATAACTCTGCAATGAGATTCACTGTCGAAGCTTTTTGTGATGAACCATCTTCCGACGATTCGATTATGACTTCATCTAAATTAAACTCATAGGTATCTTCTAGCTCCGATAATGGCAAGAGATAATGTTCTAACAAGAGAGATTCCAAAGATTCACTCGGCAAAATACTTGTCTGTGAAAAAGTACACGCTTCTTCTCGCCCACCATTGCCTACTTGGTGAATAATGATCTTCTCTATTTTTGCCGAACTGATATTTAACATGCCCTGCCTCAATTGAATGCTGTTGAATGAAGCTATTAAATATATCGTTTAATTTTAAAATGTAAATCTTAAGCGATTGTTTATCTTAAACGCGCGCAGCTATAAACCTGAATATATTTAACACTCCTCATCTATAAAATAGATTCTGACATAACATGAGAAAAGATGAGCGATATAGTATTCGTGAATTCGATGCACAAGATAAATGACAATCGACAATCTCCACCATAAATTCAAAATGTTACAATGCTCCCCTGCACTATTTATCATGATAGCGAGGAGAGGTTTATATAATGAACAGTATTAAGAAAGGCAGTTTCGAACGTCAAGAGAGTCTATTTCGTAACTGGATTACCCAAGATGGTAATGCCGGTATTTCAGGTTCTGGCGGTTTTATGCCGGAAAAAGATCGCTACCATCTCTATGTGAGCCTAGCTTGTCCTTGGGCGAATCGCACGCTGATTATGCGTAACTTAAAAGGGTTGCAAGATTTTATTCCTATCACCGTTGTCCATTGGCGGATGGGTAAGGAAAGTTGGCATTTTGAAGCAGAAAACGGTGCTGAGGAAGATCCTCTATATCACGCCAAATTCCTCTATGAACTTTATCGTAAAGTCGACCCTCACTATGAAGAGAACGGCGGTGTGGTCACGGTTCCTCTATTGTGGGATAAGAAGAACAGTACCGTTGTCAGCAATGAATCTGCAGAAATCATCCGCATGTTTAACTCGGCATTTGACCATGTTGGCGCAATGAGTGGTGACTATTATCCAGAACATCTCCGCGATGAGATCAATACAATGAATGATCGCCTCTACAATTCAATTAATAATGGGGTGTATCGTTGTGGTTTTGCCACTAGTCAAGAAGCATATAATATCGCTTATGAGGAACTTTTTAGCGCACTCGACTATTTAGAAAACCACCTCAAAGAGAAACATTATCTAATTGCTGATCAACTGACGGAAGCAGATATTCGTCTCTTTGTTACTCTCATTCGCTTTGACGCTGTTTATTACAGTCACTTTAAATGCAATCGCCAACAACTGCGAGATTTCCCTGAAATCTGGCGCTACCTTCGTGAACTTTACGCCCGCCCAGAATTTCAAGAAACCATTAATATGTTTCACATTAAACATCACTACTATGAAAGCCACCCCAACCTTAATCCTTCCGGTATTACTCCCAAAGGACCCGAGATTGATTTCTCTTTGCCCCTTTAAGCTTTCACAGATTAATAGAGGACCGACCCTTCATCATTACAACATCCTATAGATCGCTATCACATGAAGGGGTATTCAGGGCTTTACCGTCAAACAATCAATAAATAAAATTCATAGTGGTGGCGGTCATTGTAGTTCTAGTTATAAAAACTAAAAATCTCATCTTCTATAAGATGAGATTTTTAAAAGAGGTTTTATAAAAAGAGATAGACTACCTAATATCCATCAAAGCCTTAAGTGCTAAACTCTAGAAACTCGTTAAAAGAAGTTAAAGCACAACGCAATACCCAATAAGTCAATTGCTCATCAGATTGCGCCGTCTGCTCTAGCTTGCTGACAATCATCAATGCCTCTTTAAATCGTTCCTCTTTAATCGCCCTAATGAGATGATCAGGAATATCCCACTCTATTCCCGCTGTTTGTAATTTTAACTGTTCTTTTAAAATCACAACCGTCAAAAAGCAATACGCTAAAAAAGTACTCTTTTCATGAATATCCGGCACCACTTTTGCCTGTTGTACTGCACTACTTAAAAGAGCTTCATAATTTTTCACCGATTTAACCGAGACATGATTCGCTAACGCTGAAAATTGTTGCATAATATCTTGCTGAATACGCTCCATTTTCCGCTCATTCGAGGTAGGTCGAATAAGATGAAAAATTAATAGGATAATTCCTAATGCGACAAGTAATGCGAAAACTTGATTAATAAAAGCGTTCATATCAAAACTCATCGGATTTGAAAATCCAATCAAAAAGCTCGACGCTAAAAGAAATCCATAACCCACTAAAAACCCCAACATTGAGCTAGCACGAATTGTCGCCGCCACAAAATAGATTGGCAAAATAATCATCATCGCCGGGATAATACTTGTGGCCTGAATCAATACCCCAAACTTTAATATAAACGAAATGGGGACGGTCAATAATAGGGTTAAACCAAATGTCATCGTTAACAGCTTTGTAATCATGGGATAAGTGGCCCCTAACGTACAAAGAATCCCTATTAACACCAACAATATATAGCCCATATCCCATTGCGTACCCATCCAGAAAAACATCCCTAAAAGAATACTCACGAAGGTTCTACTTGCATTAATTAAAGCCTCTTTTCTATCACTATAATGCACACTTCTTCCGGGCATATAGAAATTTTCATCCACAGGCTGATCTAATCTTGTTTGATAAAACTCGATGAATTTTTCATCTAATTTAGCCACAAACTCTCGCCCTTTGGCTGTTTGTAATAAGGCTGCAGGTGCTTTAGGTCTTCGATTGAGTTTCTCTTCAGCAATCCCTGCAGATGCAAACCATTCATTCAACCGAGTGAGATACTCCACAACGGCCGAGCGATCGGATTTTAATAGATCTTGCTTGATTGACTGTAAAACTAACACGCCCGATACTGCTCGCATCAAGCGATAAGTATAACGATAGATCGCCTGATTATCTTCTCGTTCTGTAGAGACTGATAAAAATTCCTGATAAATCAAATCCCTAAAATCCATCAAACTTAATAACATCTTTTCGTACTGTTTATTAAACTTTAGAGGATCAAAATCTGCCGTTAATAAGGATTGATAGAGCTGCTTCACACTAGATCGTTGTAAGCGCAACTTCTGCTTAACAAGAACTCGTTCTAAATATGCTGGCCATAACATAGAGATAAAAAATGCCGTGACCAATCCAATGAGGATCTCCAAGATACGTGCCTGCGTAATCTGAAATACCATATACGAAGAGGGCGAGATAGAGAGGGCAAATCCCAATATCGCAGAAGTATAACCACAAAGTGCAAAACAGTAAGAGAGTGTTGCCCCCCGCATACTCGCTAAATAGGAGCAGATTGCTAACCAAAATGCCATATAGATCGTAAATAACCACTGATCATCTAATGCAATCGCCGCTAATAGATTCACAACAATCGCACCAACTAACGTGCCGATTAAACGTGCTAAAAACTTCTCAACCAACATACTCTGCATCGGTAGCGTGACAATCATGACTGTCATAATTGACCAGTAAGGCTTATCCGTTTGTAATCTAAATGCGATAAACCATGCTAATCCAACCCCCACAGCCACACGTAATCCATAAGAATAATTAAGGCCGGCAAAATAACGTCCTAATTTTTCAAGGAAAAGTCCCCATTTAGATGATTGAAAATTCGTCTGATTCATGATTATTCCGTTGACTCATGCATTTCATCTAAGACGATAATCGTCACGGTAGTCCCGGCAATAAGATTATGAGCATCTAACTCCTCCTCACTATAATCGAAAGCTACTTTTACCGGAATCCTCTGTGCTAATGTCACCCACGGATAATTGGGCTTTACCGCCTGTAATAGCTGCTCTCCAGTTTGTGCACTTTGATCAAATATCGCTCGACCATAACCTGTAATATAGCCATACATCTTTTCGCCACCGTTATAAGGTACGATCTCAACACGTCGCCCCACTTTGATATAAGGGAGCTTTGTCTCTTCAAAATAACCTACGGCATGGAAACTATCTTTATCAACCAATGCAAAAAGAGGTTGTCCTGCAGGAATAAAATTTCCTTGTCGTATATTCATATTAGTGACATAACCACTTACCTCGGCATAAACTTTCGTCCGACTAAGATCAAGCTTGGCTTTCTCTACGACAATCTCGGCTTGTTGCACCTGATCATTGAGGAGATCTAAATTATATTTTACCTCTTCCAGATGCTCTTTTGAGATTGCGGCAATATTCCCAAGCTCTGTTCTACGCGCATATTGTAAAGCGGCCTGTTCTTGTCGTATGCGTAATTGTTCTAATTGCGCTTCTGAATTTCGAAGATTAATTTCATAATCTATCGGATCAATTTCAAATAGTAGATCCCCCTTCTCAACGAGCTGGTTATCCATAATCGGCAGATTGATCAGTTTACCCGATACCTGAGCAGATACTTGAATCACATCCGCACGAATCTTGCCATCTCGGGTCCATCCCCCTAAGACGTAAAAATTCCACAATTGAAAAGCGACAACAATCAGTACAAATGCCGCAATGACGGTGATTAAATAGCGTTTTAAAGCGTTTTTCATAATTAACCTTGCAGGAATAAAAAGATTAAATGGCTCACATAGAGCGACACAAAGTAGAGACTAATATCTACCAGATTAGGATGCCAAATCCCTCCTGAATAGAGCTTTTTCCGATAAAAACCACGCGCAATCAGCCAAATAAAAAAGCCTAAAATCAATACTTTTAAGATGCCGGGTAAAAATACTAATGACCCAAATACTAATTCTGTCATCTTCTCTCCCAATATAATATGGTTCTACTTGATCGTTATTTTGATTATTTTAATTAACCAATGATGCATTATACCATCATCATTATTTAACTAAACTATACCAACATCCCCTCTCTTACCATCCCCCTAAAAGAAAAAGAGAGAATATCCAGATATATTCTCTCTTACTGTCCCTCATTTGCCCTCTCACGACTTCTCAGTTTTTATCTTTAATTTATCTATAAGGTTCTATTAAGATCTATTAAGATCACATTAATCCCTATAATAGATCTCGTTAAAAATCTATTTTAAATTAAAGTCATTACGACCACTTTTACCCTTCTACTTAAAGAACGACGATCGAGTTATTTCAAATAAAGGACTATTTGAGATCTTCGGGCGCTTCAAGTCGAAGATAAGGCATCGCAACATAGATCGCCGTTATTAGAATAAATGTTGCAAAAGTATAAGCCTTCATCTGTCCATTCATCTTATTGGCCCACATTGAGAAATACTCTCCACCAATCACGCCAAAGCCTAAGTACCATAATAAGATTGCAAAAGTAGCGCCGACTAAATAAGTCACTTGTCCTTTAATAAAGCGAGACTTATTGAGAGAAGCTGCCATTATCAGAGCGCCAATCATACAGACGCTGCCCGTTATTAACTCCCCAATGATAATGATCCAATAAGCGACTAAATGGACATCCGTATTCTTAATAGCACGCGCTTCAATATCTTTACTCCCCGAGAAAAAGGGCTCCATTTGATCCATGGAAAGCACAGCATCCACAAATTGATAATTAGTATTAAAATCAACAATATTATCGTAACCCACTAGCAAACAGAAAAACCCCACAGCAAAAGCAATTGCAGCCTTTGTTAATTGCTGAACACTGACCACATTAAAACATTTCATGATGATATCTCCTAGATCACTAATCTAACTTTCCATTCATAAATTTACCATTTTAAGCAAATTATTGACATTATTTTTATCAAAGAGGATTCGATAGTTCCCTAATCCGTAAGCGAAGAGAGAAAGATCTTCCCCGCTCCCTTCTCAAATTTATGCCTCACAACTTGAGCAAGCAACTAAACTAGCAACCATCTCTTTCGCAACACTTTGACTTCGCTGATAATAGATCGATTTAAGACCGCTTCTCCACGCCTCAATAAAGAGCTGATTCACCTCTTTAATCGGTAAAGCTGCCGGGATATTAAGGTTGAGGCTTTGCCCTTGATCAATATATTTCTGCCGAATACTCGCTTGTTGAATAATCTCTAACTGACTGATCTCTTTAAAGGTCTTAAAGACGGCTCGCTCTTCTTCTGTCAATGCTGTGAGATGTTGCACAGAACCGCCGGCGAGCATAATAGTGCGCCAAGTCTCTTCATTATCAATCCCCTTTTCGAGCAAGAGTGCTTTAAGATAACGGTTCTTGCGCATAAAGTTCCCTTTCGACAATCCCGCTTTATAGTAATTACTACTAAACGGCTCAATACCGGGAGAAGTTTGTCCTAAAATGGCTGATGAGGATGTTGTCGGCGCAATCGCCATGGTTGTTGTATTTCGTCTGCCGTAGCCTTTGAGTAATTCTGGTTCTCCATAAAGCAGCGCTAACTCTTTGGTCGCTTCATCAGCCTCGATCTGCATCTTTTTAAAGATCTCTCCGGTGAGCATCTTGGCTTCCATGCTCTCAAAAGGAATTCGATGACGCTGCAGATAAGAGTGCCAACCTAAAACCCCTAGCCCAATCGCGCGATGCCGTTTTGCAAAGCGATTGGCAGCACTGAGATAGTAATTTCCTTCGGTTTTATCAATAAATTCCTGCAAAACGGCATCTAAGAAATGGATCGCTAATTGCACCGCTTTCGTATCTTTCCATTCATCATAAAGCTCCAAATTCATCGAGGATAAACAGCAGATAAAGGATTCATCAATACTTGATGGCAACATAATTTCTGTACAGAGATTACTGCCATAAATTCGCATATTATGATCTTTATACACATCTGGTTTATGGCGATTGACGTTATCAGAAAAGAAGAGATACGGCATTCCTTTCTCTTGACGACTTTCCAAAACTTTTGCCCACAATGCACGTTTATCACGATCGCCGTCGATCATCTCTTGCATCCAATAATCGGGAATACAAATACCGAAAAAGAGATTTTGAATAGGATTACCGATATTACGAATCTGCAAAAATTCTTCACAATCCGGATGATCAATATCGAGATACGCCGCAAATGCACCACGACGAACACCGCCTTGTGAAATCGTCTCCATTGCCGTATCAAAAAGCTTCATGAAGCTTACTGCGCCACTACTTTTCCCATTATCGGTCACCGCACTGCCACGCTCCCGAAGATGCCCAAAATAACCGGAGGTTCCGCCGCCGATCTTGGTTTGCATAATCACTTCGCCCAATTTATGGGTAATGCCTTCGATTCGATCTGGCAAGCTCACATTAAAACAAGAGATCGGCAATCCTCTTTCTGTTCCCATATTTGCCCAAATTGGCGAGCTTAAACTCATCCAACCGCGCTCAATAATTTCTTCAAATTGTGATTGAAGTTCTGGTCTTTTTAGACGATCTGCCGCCGCTTGGGTGATTCGGTGAATTGCCCCTTTCACCGTTTCACCTTTCAAAAGATAACCACGGTTAAGGATCTGTTCACTCTCAGAATTGAGCCACCAAAGTTTCTCATGCTGAATGGCTAACTCTTCTGTTTCAAAAGGTAATAGGTAATTTTTCATCATCTGTTCTGTCACTTATATTGCGTTATTCGTTAATTCTTCTTCGAGTTGAATCATCGCCGGAGCCAATCTTGCATGCTTGTTACAACTACTTGCCGGCAGCGAAGCTGTTTCATTATCAGTTCCAAATTCTTCTTCAAGCTGAATCATTGCCGGAGCGAATCCTGCATACTTCTCTTAACTGCTTGCTGGCGGTGATGCTGTTTCATTTATCGGTTCCAAATTCTTCTTCAAGCTGAATCCTCGCCGGAGCGAATCCTGCATACTTCTCTCAACTACTTGCCGGCGGTGATGCTGTTTTATTGTCGATCCCAAATTCTTCTTCAAGCTGAATCATTGCCGGAACGAATCCTACATGCTTCTCTCAACTGCTTGCCGGCGGTGATGCTGTTTTATTGTCGATCCCAAATTCTTCTTCAAGCTGACTCATTGCCGGAACGAATCCTACATACTTCTCTCAACTGCTTGCCGGCGGTGATGCTGTTTCATTATCGGTTCCAAATTCTTCTTCAAGCTGAATCATCGCCGGAGCGAATCTTGCATGCTTGTTACAACTGCTTGCCGGCGGTGAAGTCATTTCTCTTTCTATCCCAACTTGCTTTTCACAACTACTTGTCGGCAATGTAGAGCATTCATTTTGATACTGACATTGAGAAATCATGCTTTTGCGGGCGAGCGATTTTGATAAAAATGCATCCATTCCCTCCCGCCACGAATCAGCTCTTAAAAGAACTTTAATTCCGGTTTTAAAAAAGATCATCCGCCGTAATACTCTTATCGTGCTTGGTGTAGTCAGTTGGGCGTTTTGCAAAAAAGTCATCAAGACTATTCGCAAAGACTTCCTCTTCAAACCACGCCATTGGCTGATACTCCTCACCACTAATGTGATAAATTTTCTCAAAACCGATCTGCACTAAACTTTCATCGACACGGAATTTCATGAAATTTAAAAGATCCTGCTTATTCACCGTCTCAATCTCACCTTCGGAAAAGATCCAGTCAAGAATCTCCCCTTCGATCTTCAGAGAGTGTTGCACAACTTCTCGCACATGTTGCACCATTTCCGCATCGAAAAAGTCCGGAAATTCTTTGCGGATAATATTAATAATATAGATACCGGCATTGGCATGAATCTGCTCATCAATCGATGTCCACGCAATAATATTACTGACATTTTTCATCCAACCTTTAAATCTCGTGAATGACAAAATGATCGCAAACTGACTAAAGAGCGAGACATTTTCAATAAGCAGAGAGAAAAGAATCAATGAGACCACATACTTTTGGCGATCATCACTGTTATTAGAAAACTGGAGCGCATCAGAAAGATATTCCACGCGAGCTTTAATCACCGGCACATCCAGTAGAGTCTCAAATTCGTCGTTATAATCGAGCACATCGAGCAATCGCGAATAGGCTTCTGAATGGCGAAACTCACATTCGGCAAATGTACTACCTAATCCATTAAATTCAGGCTTAGGGAAATGATGGTAAAGATTACCCCAGAACGATTTCACTGCCACTTCAATTTGGGCAATTGCCAGCAAACTATTCTTAATCGCTGAGCGCTCCGCTAGATTCAGATGAGAATGAAAATCCTGAGTATCTGCAGTGAAATCCACTTCACTATGAACCCAAAATGCATTATTAATCGCTTCCGTAAACTGATAAATGCCGGGATATTCGAAAGGCTTGTAATTGATACGGGAATCAAAAATAGACATAATAAAAACCTTTATCAAATGAAAGTTGATCTCAATCATAACCTGCTCAGATCCTAAATAGCAAATAGATGCAAATAAGAACAGCATTCGTTTAATATAATAAAATTTTCCTTATCATCTAAGATATTGTCATTCCCCTTTAACTCTTCTGCAATATTGGTGTTTCACAGAAATCTTGCTTAACATTAAAAGCCCATATTCCAACACCAATAGAAACACCCTATATCAATAAAAATCCTAGAGTAGGTTTCCGACGGATTACCTCTGATCGCGAAACTTTTAATAGAGCATAAAAAAGCCCTCAAAATAACTTTGAGGGCTGTTCATTTCAAAATGAAGATAGCATCTAGAATAGGATATTAAAATCCTATTCTCATCTATAAACCTTTACAGTTAAAACCATAACCTTCTGGAGCTGTGCCATCCCACCCCGTAAGATCTTCTTCTAAAGGAAGATCTGCTGCTTTTTGACGCTTCGCTTGCCAGAAAAAGAGTGCGACAAGTAGAACTGAGATAATGACGGCCCCAATTTGTGAAATTTCTGTTGATAAACCAAACCCAATCGGTTGCTCTAGGATATAGGTCGTCGTTGCCATCAACATAAAGATTCCTGGTAACAAAGAGATCCAGTAATTTTTATTACTGACATAGAGATACATCGCACCAACAAAGAGCGCAATAACCGCTGTAGACTGATTTGCCCACGAGAAATAACGCCAGAGAATATTAAAATCTAACTGTAACAAGATCGCAGAGATCACAAACATTGGCAATGCAATCCACAGACGACTTGTCACCTTCTCTTGACTAATTTTAAGGTAATCAGCAATGATCATACGCGCACTTCTAAAAGCCGTATCACCAGAAGTGATCGGTAAAATAATCACGCCTAAAATCGCAATTGTTCCACCAACACCACCGAGCATCATCACAGCGACTTTACTGACGACTAAGGCAGGACCACCCTCTTTAAGAACAGAGCTTAAACCTGCCCCAAATGGTGCTGTAGGATCATAGAACATCGCCATCGCTGCAGCAGCCCAAATCATTGCAATCACCCCTTCAGCAATCATCATCCCGTAAAAAATTTTACGTCCATGACGCTCATTTTGTGTTGTACGAGAAATAATCGGTGATTGCGTCGCATGGAACCCTGATAAAGCCCCACAAGAAATCGTTAAAAAGAGCAATGGGAAAATAGCTAATCCCCCAGGATGCATATTCTCTAATGTCAGCTCAGGAATATTTGCCGCTTGCCCCGTTACTACAAGACCGACACCAATACCTACGGCACTCAATACCAATAACATCCCAAAGATAGGATAGAATCGGCCAATGATTTTATCGATCGGCAATAAAGTCGCAAGAACATAGTAAATAAAGATGACTGAAACAATCATCACCATCCCAACTTTACCCCCCATTAGATCGTAAAGAAGCTGTCCTGGCGCAGAGACAAATACCGTTCCAACCAATACTAAGAGCAGTAAAGCAAAAGCATTCACAATATGACGCATTGCTTTTCCTAAAAACTTCTCTGCAAGCTCTGGTAAATGAGCGCCACGGTTACGAATCGAGATCATTCCGGTCAAATAGTCATGAACTCCTCCCGCAAGAATACAACCAAATACAATCCAAATAAAGGCAACAGGGCCATATAATGCCCCGAGAATAGGACCAAAAATCGGTCCTACGCCGGCAATATTCAGTAATTGAATAAGCGAATTTTTCGCTGTGTTCATCGGGACATAGTCAACCCCATCACTACTTGTATAAGCGGGTGTGGGACGCTCTTTGACACCAAAGACCTTTTCTACATATTTTCCATAGGTAAAATATCCTATGATCAGCAATAATATTCCCCCAATAAACGTAAACATACCCTCTCCTCCTTGTTAAGCCACTATGGATATCTCTTGAATATTCGTTTCGCTTTATAATATTTCCCTTAAATCTTATTTTTATTTTATAAGCGATTATTACTGTATAGCCTTTATTTAGCGTCTTGTACAGTCTTAGCCATAATATTAAGTTGCCATAACCCATAAAAAGTTATGCCCACTAAACACTTTAAAAATTTACCTCAATTATCGGCTTTCTCCAGACGCAAAAAAACCTCTACTCTATTTAAAAGTAAAGGTTTCTATTTATCGCCATAGTTTAAGGCTCGAGGTTCAAGCTTTAAGATTCATAACTCATGATTCATACCCTCTTTTCTCCGAGCGATCCTAAGAGGGGATAAGCTTACTCAATCACTAGACTTACGATTCAACCGCATCAATCGCCGCGAGCTCACTATCGACATAAACATCATTCTCTTCGACTAATACACGATAAGTACGAAGCGGTTTTTTACAGGGGGCAGCGGTTGCCTCACCGGTCATAATATTAAACTCTCCCCAATGTTTTGGGCAACTGACAGTATCATCAAAATAATCGCCTTCCGACAATGAAGCTGTCGCATGTGTACACATGTCATCCGTCACAAAGTATTCTCCATCACGATTAAATGCAAGTAGCTCTCCAATCTCTGTCTCAAACTTTCTCATTTCTCCCTGCTCAAGATCATCGATCTTACAGATAAAAATCTTTGCCATGCGACGTTTCTCCTAACGTTTAACTATTTTTTGTCTGCTATCAAATAAATATACCGTCTATCCATAAAAATTTATAAAGTATAAAAGGGAAGAAATATTACCCCCACTTATCTTCTGTAAAATCTTTTATCGATAACCCTATCATTATAGCTTCTAAATCATGAAAGGTATAAAACCAAAAAAGCCTACTGATAATATCAGTAGGCTTATAATTTGGCGTCCCTACGGGGATTCGAACCCCGGTTGCCGCCGTGAAAGGGCAGTGTCCTAACCGCTAGACGATAGGGACTAAATCTATTCTTTCGGATCTAATCCTCGTGAACAGGCGACTATAATATGACTAATCATCTAAAATGTCAAAAAAAATCATGCGTAAATTTCAATCACTTCTTTATCACTCAACTCCTAGAGCGCAATCCTCTATTCAATCATCAATACTTTTGCTGATATTGAATACTCATCTTCAGATAATAATGAAATCAACTTCAATATTACGCTATCAAATCTTCTTTTTAGAATGAAAGCCTATGCTGAAAGATACTTTTGGGTTTTCACCCGAGATATATTACTCTCTTTCTGAGAGGGAGAACGACAAGACTACTAAGATCCCCCGCTCATAACCCCGCAATACGATATTTTGCTACATACCCAATGGATCCTCATAAATCCCCATCGAAGCTTTTAAAACTCCTAACACCAAAAAAGCCTACTGACAGTATCAGTAGGCTTATAATTTGGCGTCCCTACGGGGATTCGAACCCCGGTTGCCGCCGTGAAAGGGCAGTGTCCTAACCGCTAGACGATAGGGACCAAATCTTTTCTTTTGGACTTCGTCCTCGAGAACAGGAGGCTATAATAGTACTATCCCCATTAGATGTCAAACAGATCCCCCATTTTTATTGGAGTATTATT